>CAZTMF010000096.1:0-9254 GCA_964614675.1 uncultured Caulobacteraceae bacterium
GAAGCCGAGAAGGCCCTGGGCCGCAAGGTCGATGGCGCCATCACCTCCGACTGGGAAGCCGCCGCCTGCTCGGTGAACCTGGGCGGTCCGATCAGCCAGCACCGGCCCAAATCCAAGATCGTCAAGGACGTCGCCGCCATCATCGAGCGGCTGTCGGTCGAGGCGAACCGTTCGTCTGATCGTTTGAGGATCGCCTGATGGCGCGTTTCAGTTTCCGCAAGCAGGCCGAGGCCGAGCCAGAGGCGGCCCAGGCTCACGACTCCGACGCGATGGCCCCGGCCGCGCTCAGCGGCCTGGCCGCCCCCGCGCCCGCCCCGCCTCCGCCGCCCGCGCCCGCGCCGCCCGCCCGCGACGAGATGCTCGATCTGCGCCTGAAGCTGCATTCGCGTCTGATCGACGAGTTGGACCTCTCCAAGCTCGACAAGCTGGGCGAGGGCGAGCAGCGCCGCCAGGTGCGCAGCCTGGTCGCCGACTTCGCCCGCGACGAGCGGCTGGCGCTGAACACCGCCGAACTCGATCAGCTGGGCGCCTCGGTGTTCGACGAGATGACGGGGCTGGGGCCGATCGAGCCCCTGCTCCAGGACGACACCATCGCCGACATCCTGATCAACGGTCCGTACCACGTCTTCGTCGAGCGCTTCGGCGAGCTGGAGCTGACCCCGGTCAAGTTCCGCGACAACGAGCACCTGCTGCGCATCGTCAACCGCATCGTGGCGGCGGTGGGCCGCCGGGTCGACGAGTCCTCGCCCATGGTGGACGCCCGTCTCGCCGACGGCAGCCGGGTGAACGCCGCCATCGGACCGGTCGCCCTGGACGGCGCGGCTGTCTCGATCCGGAAGTTCTCCAAGAAGCCCTACGACCTGGGGCGCCTCGTGGGCGTCGGCGCCATGCCCGCCTGCGTGGCCGAGTTCCTGGCCGGAGCGGTCAAGAGCCGGGTCTCGACGGTGATCTCGGGCGGAACCGGCTCTGGCAAGACCACCCTGCTCAACGCCCTCTCGTCGGCGATCAGCGACAAGGAGCGCCTGATCACCATCGAGGACGCCGCCGAGTTGCAGCTGCAGCAGACCCACGTGGTCCGCATGGAGACTCGCCCGCCCAACATCGAGGGCAAGGGCGAGATCCGTCAACGCGAGCTGGTCAAGAACGCCCTGCGGATGCGTCCTGACCGGGTGATCCTGGGGGAAGTCCGGGGCGAGGAAGCCTTCGACATGCTGCAGGCCATGAACACCGGCCACGAAGGCTCCATGGCCACCATCCACGCCAACAACCCGCGCGAGGCGGTCACCCGTCTGGAGCAGATGGTCGCCATGTCGGCCATGCGCCTGCCCCCCGAAGCTGTGCGCGGCCAGATCGCCTCGGCCGTCGGTATGATCGTCCAGGTCATGCGCCTGTCCGACGGCAAGCGCCGCCTGATGAGCGTGACCGAGATCACCGGCATGGAAGGCGCGGTGGTGCAGATGCAGGAGATCTTCGCCTTCCACCGCATCCGCACCGAGGCCGACGGCACGGTGATCGGCGAGTTCCGCGCCAGCGGCATCCGGCCCAAGTGCCTGGACGAGATGATCCGGCGGGGCATCCACTACGACACCGCCAACTTCGATCCGCACCGGTCGCTGGTGTAGCCGTGGCGCCGTCCGCAGATCTCCTGGGTCCCAAGACCGTCGCGATGGTCCTGATCTTCGCCGCCGTGTTCCTGGCGGCGCAGGCCGGCTCGGGCCTCGTCCGTTCGGGGATCTCGCGCCGCGCCGTGAACCGCAGACTGGCCACGGCCGAGCGGACCGGCTCCCTGGGCGAGCTGGTGCTCGAACTCAGGAAGCAACGGGGCCTGAAAGAGGACGGACAGGGCCGCGCGGGCTTCCTCGCCGAACTGATCCTGCGGTCCGGTGTGGTCTACGAGCCGCGCAAGTGGATCCTCTACATCGTGGGCCTGGGCGTGATGATCGCTTCCGCGGTCTTCCTGGCCACCCACAAGCCGCTGTTCGCCTTCCCCGCCGGCCTGGCCGCGACGGTGCTCGGCCCCTACGCCTATCTCAGCTTCCTGGCCAAGCGCCGGGCCAAGATGCTGGGACAGCAGCTGCCCAATGCGCTGGAGATCGTGGTCCGCAGCCTGGAGGCGGGCCACCCGGTGCCGACCGCCGTCAATCTGGTCGGCCGCGAGATGCCCGATCCGATCGGCTCGGAGTTCGGCATGGCCGCCGACGAGATCGCCTACGGCGCCACGCTGGAGCAGGCGATCGGCAACGTCGCGTCGCGCTGCAAGCACGACGACTTCGACCTGTTCGCCGCCACTATCCGCCTGCAGGAGCGCTCGGGCGGCAATCTGGTGGGCCTGCTGAAGATGAACGCCCACACGATCCGCGAGCGGCAGAAGATGCGGCTGAAGATCCACGCCGCCTCGTCCGAGGGGCGCGCCTCGGCCATGATCCTGACCAGCGCCCCCATCGCCGCCTTCGCCTTCCTGATGATCGCCCGCCCGAACTTCTACGGCGAGGTGATCCACGCCCGCCCGGTGCAGATCGGCCTGACGGCGCTGGTCTCCTGGATGGTCCTGGGCAACCTGGTCATGCGCAAGATGATCGACATGAAGATCTGATCCGGCCCAGACCATGCAGATCCAATCCATCCTCACCATGCTGGCCCTCGCGCTGATCTCGATCAGCGTCGGCGGCGGCGGATTCTTCGTGATGCGCGAGGCCGGCCTCCGGGCCCGGCGGCGCAACCGGCTGGGCGCGGACGGGGGCGGCCAGGACGGGCCAGGCGCCGTCCACGAGGCGCTCTCGGGGGTGATCGCCAAGGTGCGTCAGGTCGGCGACCGCATCGCCATCCAGGACCCGGCCCGGACCTCGGCCCTGCGCACCCAGCTGATGCAGGCCGGCTTCTTCAACCGCGAGGCGGTCACCTACTATCTGGGCGCCCGGGTGGTGACCCTCGGCGTGGCGGCCGTGGCGACCCTGGTCATCCTGCCCCTGACCCACGGCAAGGGGCTCATGGGCGTCGCCATCGCCGCGATGTTCTCGATCGCGGCCCTCCTGGGCCCCGAACAGGTGATAAAGGCGCGGATCAAGTCCCGCGAGCGCGAATACCGCAACGGCTTCCCCGACCTGCTCGACCTGATGGTGGCCTCGGTGGAGGCCGGCCTGTCGCTCGACGCCGCCGTCAGCCGCATCACCGAGGAGCTGGTGCGGCGCTATCCGCACCTCGCCGAACACCTGAAACTGCTGATCCTCGAGCTGCGCGCCGGCCGTTCGCGCCGTGACGTCTGGGCGCGGCTGGCCGACCGTCTCGGCATCGACGAGGCCAAGGCCTTCGCCACCATGCTGCGCCAGTCCGAGGAGATGGGCACCAGCCTGGGCGACACCCTGAGGGTCTTCGCCGACGAGATGCGCAACAAGCGGATGATGCGCGCCGAAGAGAAGGCGCTGGCCCTTCCGGCCAAGCTGACCGTGCCCCTGATCCTGTTCATCTTCCCCTGCCTGCTGGGGGTCCTGATCCTGCCGGCGGGCTACCGCATCTCGCAGGTCTTCGGGCACCACTAGGCGAGAGGCGGCTAGGCCGCCTTGGGCCGCCAGTTCAGGCCGTCCGGATTGATCACCCAGCGGCCGAGACGCCGGTTGTCGTCCTGCATCGCCGAGCCGATCGGATAGAGCTCGAAGATGCTGGCCTCCACGTATTGGTAGTGGTGCCCCCGCTTGTGGCGCACGAGCCCGATCAGCTCGTCCCGCGCCCAGACGATCGCATTGTCGTCCGAGGCGAGGCGGATGGTCAGCGGCGGCAGGCGGTTGCCGCGCATGGCGTTCAGCTTGTTCTTGGAAGGGGCGTGTCTGAGCTCGATCTTGTAGGTGCGCATGAATCCAACTGGGATTGGGACGGCCGATGATTTACGCGGGCTTGTTCAGCAGCTTGGCTTGCCTCATCCCGTCGTCGGCGGCGGTGCGCTCGCAGGCCGTCAGCTCGTGAAGGCCGACCTCGCCTTCGCGATAGGCGGAGGCGCAGACCGCCGAGGCGGCTCTGGAGATGTCCTCGCGGATCGCCGCGGGATTCTCGCCGTCGAGGCTGACGCGGACCTCCTGGGCCGCGGCGGGGCCGGCGATGGCGGCTGCGAGAAGAAGGGTGGAGAGAAGGGTTTTCATGTCGGAGCTCCCGAACGAGGTTTCAGAGAACTCCTCCCTGAGAGACGCCTCTTACTGAGCATCTGAACCGATCCTGCCCCCGGTTCGCGACAGCCTCAAGGCAGAATTGCTGCATCGCATTCAAGATTTGTTGCAACGCCGCATTTCGCGGCGGGCGCTGCGGAATTCCGCGTCAGCGGCGCCCCCTGGCGGTCTTGCGCCTGCGGGGCCATGTTGGAGCGCGGGGACGGTTCGCGCGTTGCAACCCGCGCGAACCTACGCAAGGAGCGCCGGGTGAAGACCAGAACCTATCCCGCCGTCATGGCGGAGCCGGAGTGGCGTGGCTCGTCCAGCGCCGCCGATACCGAGCTCGAGCGCATCCGCCGCAGCGTTGACCGCGTCGGCCGCCTGTCCGACGGCCTGATCCGGATCGGCCCATGGGGCCTAGGTCTGGACGGTATATTGGCTTGGGTGCCGATCCCGGGGGTTGGCGAGGCCTACAGCGCCATCGCAGGGGCCTTCATTCTCATCCAGGGCGCGCGGGCCAGGGTCCCCCTCCATGTGCTGATCCTGGCTGCGGCCCTGCTGGCGACCAATACGCTGATCGAAGCTATTCCCTTGGGCGGCCCGGCCGTCTCCGACGTCTTCCTGGCCCACAAGTGGTCCGCGCGGATGGTCTGCAAGGCCATCGAGAAGAAGATGGCGCGGGGCGCGGCTAACTGAGCCGCCTCAGCGGCTCCGGCGAGCCATCTTCAGCACGCCTTCCGCGATGACGTCGCCGGCCGAGCGCTCGAGGCCGCGGGGGCGGGCGAACCGCTGGGCGAAGGCGCGGCGATTCTCCGCCTTGGGGTCCTCGCCGCCGAACAGGCGGATCAGGTTCTCGCAGAAGCCGGTCAGGTCGTCCGAGACATAAAGGGCGTCGTCGGCTTCCAGATGGCGGAAATGCTTGGCGTCGGTCTGGGTGTGGGCGTAGCGGGGGATGCGCACCGCGAGGGTCGGCCGGTCGGCCAGCACCGCGTCGATCATGCCGGAGGTGTTGATCCCGATCGCCGCATCGGCGTGCAGGAAGCTTGCCCGCATATGGGCGAAGCCCTCGCGGGTTTCCGGCAGCTCGCCGCCCTTGGGGAAGACGCGGACGTCATCGCCCGTCAGCTCGTCGTAGATCTTGGCGTGGGCCGGGTGGGGCCGCACCAGCATCTGGCAGCCGCGCAGCTGCTCGTTCTTGCTGGCCCTCAGGAACCGCCGCAGCTTCTCGACGAACCACACCTCGTTGGGCGCGATCCGGCGCGAGGAGCCGAGATAGAGCAGGATGCGCCGGTCGGGATCCAGCCCGACCTCTCGGCAGAAGGCCTCGCGGCTGGGGACCTCGGTCTTGGCGTCGAACCACTTGTCGAAGAAGGGCGCGCCGGCGATCTCGATGCGGTCGCGCGGGATGCCGTGGATCTCCATGGCGTCGGCCAGATGGTGCTCGTTCCAGGCGAACACCTTGTCGGGCGGGATCTGGATCAGGGCCTTGGTCGACAGGTTGTCCCAGCTCAGCACCGGCAGGGCGGTGGGGACGCCGAGCCTGCGCGCCGCCTTCACATAGTCGGTCTCCTCCGAGAACCTGAGGTTCAGCGGATTGACCACGATCACGTCCGGCGCCCGCGAGCGGATGAACTCCATGACCCCGGCGTCCGGCGGCGTCGCGGCTTCGGCCAGGCGGAGGGCTGCGCCGCCCAGCGGCGAGGCGAGCAGGGCGCGGAACAGCCGGTTCTCCGAGCGGGCCTTCCAGGCGTCGTCGAGGTAGTTTCGCCAACGCTGGACGTAATAGGGCGTGGTCTCGCGCCGGGTCAGGTAGCTGCGGTAGGAGCGCAGTTCGCGCAGGGCGAAGATCCGCTCGCGGTGCTCGTCGGTGCGCCGGACCGACCAGCTGGTGATCAGCCCCGGGTGGGCCCTGCGGAACTCCTCCACCACGCGCATGTCGGTGGAGCGCCACTTCTTGCTCCAGCCGGAGTCGAAGGCGATCTCGACCTCGGCGCCGCGCGCGAGCAGGCCCGCCAGGATGCTGTCGAAATAGGAGAAGTGGGCGATCGAGCGGGCGATGAACAGCACCCGCCCGCCGTGGCCCGGCGATCGCTGCGCGGCGGCGCCCTGATCCTGGCGACGCTCAGAAATGTCCGAAGTAATGGCGATAGTCCAAGATCCCGGGCTCTTTCGGCGGCTTCGCCAGAGGAACGAGCTGAGTGTACTGCAGCTCGCAGACCTCGATCCGTTGCAGACTGTAGTGGCGGCCGAGCACTTCGCTGACCGCGGTGAGCTCGTCGTTGTGCTTCGATCGGTCCTTGTTGAGGCTGTAGATCCGCCGGCAGCCGAGCTCCTTCAGGGTCCGGGCGTAGCCGTCGACCTGATCGGTGGTCATCTCCTGGAAGGAAACCATGTTCAGGCCCATGTGGACCTTCTGCTTCGGCAGACGCGGCAAGGCGTAGTGCGGCAGGAAGACGAAGTCGTAGTCGGCCAGCCGGCCGGCCTTCCGCTCGAAGTCCGGCTCGCCGTAGACCAGCGTCTTCGCCTCGGGGAAGAGCGTCATCAGATAGACCGCCGAGAACAGCATGGTGGGCGGAAGATCGACGCAGACATAGGCGGTCTGAGGGCAAAGGCGCTTGAACTGGTAGGCGAAGCCGCCCCAGCCGCTGCCGATCTCTATGGCCACGCGCCGTCCCGCCTCGGGCGCCTGGAAGCGGTCGAGGATCCCCGCCTTTCGAAGGCCGATCATGACCTCGAAGAACTTCAGGGTGTCGAGGTTTGCCAGGCCCGGGCCGACGTCGAAGCCGAAGCCGCCGAGCTCCGGCGCCTCGGGGACGAACAGGCTCTCGTCTCCGGCCGCGCGAAGGATGTTGTACTTGCGCACGAAGTCGCCCCGGCGATGGGCGTGGTGGCTCCGGTACTCGTACGATTTGACGCCGGTGATGTGGTAGCACTGCTCGCGCAGCCTCGCGACGAGCAGGGGCGAGGCGTCGAACAGATAGAGGAAGCCCTCGATCTCCTCGCGCCAATAGGCGCTTGGCCCGCCCTCCGGGTCCAGCCGCTCCCAGTCGTCCATCATCACGCAGATGGCGTCCCGGACCCTGAGATAGTTGGCCCAGGCGGCGGAGTCCTTCGCCGCTTCGACGCGCGCCGCGATCTCGGACTTGAAGTCGGTCGCCAAAGGCGGCTCCAGCTGCGTCGGTCGGGAGGAGGCCATGGATATCCCGGACGGGGACGCGGGCGTCAATGCGCCGGCTCTGCCGGGCCCCGCGGCGCGACGATCGAGTCCAGCACTCCGGATGCGACCTCAACGTCGCCTGGAGTCAGGGCGAGAGGCGACGGCGAGAACAGCCGCGCCGCGGACGCCTGGTCGATGAGCCGTCGCTCGTCGGCCGGGGGGCCTAGGCAGATCGCCGGCCGGCCGAGGGCCGAGGCGGCATAGGCCATCCAGCCGGGCGGCCCGACATAGGCCTGGGCCGCCGCGAGCACGGTAGATGCGAGGCCCTTGGCGGAGGCGGGCTCCAGCAGGATCGACTGGACCGGGGCGTTCGAGGCCGCCATGGCCCCGGCCCAGGCGGCCGCGTCCGGCTCGGCCAGGATCACCACGCGGGTCTTTCCGGCGGCGGCTCGCAGCACGGGCTCCAAGGTCGCCATCGATCCCATCGCCCCGAACACGACATAGGCCGGCGGCAGGTCGGTGAAACACCGGCGGGCCAGCTTCTCCTTGATCTTCAGAGCTTGGGGCCGGGTGCGGGCGCCGAACAGGGCGGGGCCGGCCTCTCCCGACCAGTAGCGTTCGAAAGCCACCGCCATGACCCAGGGCGGCAGGACGTTCAGGCCCCGGAACCCCAGCCGCCGATCCAGACGCTTGAGGATCTGACGGTCGGCGGAGGTGACCCCGAAGCGCTTCCTGCGCGCGGCCAGCTCCTCGGCGCGGCTGCGCTCCAGATCGGCCAGCAAGGCGGGCTCGTAGAGCTCCGAAAGGTCCTGGTACTGGCCGAGGTCCTGGTACCAGGGCGCCGCGCCGCCGCTGGACACCGCCAGGAGGCGGTCCTTGTCGACCTGATAGCGCCGCCGCCACCAGCGCAGGAACGGCGTCCAGTAGAGCAGCTCGTCCTCGGGATCGCCCCACCAGGGACCCAGCACCACCGGCCCGCGGCCCTCGGCGGCGGCGGCCATGACGCCCTCGGCCGAGATTTCGTTGGCGATGACGCCGCGGTCAAATCGGGAGGCAAGCTCGCCTTGCAGGAGCGGCCGCCGCGCCGGCGCCAGCGACGCCGCAAGCCCGGCCAGGGCGGGGTAGACGCTGCGGGCGTAGCTTTCCGCGATCCGGCCGCCGAGGTCGTCGACCTCGCTCCCGCCGTCGGACGCTGTGTCCTTGGAGGGGTGGGTCAGGGCGCGCCAGCCGCGCAGGGTCCAGAGGATGGGCAGCCAGAGCGCCGCCGCTGGATCGGGCGGCGCGGGTTTCAAGGCTCCGGACGTCGCCTGGGCCAGCGCAGCCTCAGGCGAAGGGGCGATCACCGCCGTCGGTACGCCCAGCCTGCGCCCGGCGATGAGATAGTCCGTCTCGGCCGCCCCCAACAGCAGGAGGTCGAGATCGAGTTGGGCCAGATAGGCGAGGATGCCGCGATCCGCCGGCAGGCTCCGCAGCAAGGCCTCTGGCAGCTCCCCCTCGGTCGCCAGCGGTCGCCAGCCGTCTCGGCGCGGAACGGCGTGGCCGATGCTGAAGTCCGGGTCGTCCCAGAGCCTCAGGGCCTCCTCTGGCCAGGGCGGTGAGCCCAGCACCCCGAGATGCACGGCATGCCCCGCCCGCAACAGCGCCTCGGCCTGCGGCAGCAGGCCGGTCACGGTGTCGGAACGGGCGATGACGGCGATGCGGGCCAGGCGCGACTCTCGCTCTTTGCTCGGCGGAGCTTAGCGGACGGCCGGGTCGAGGCGCCAGCCGACCCAAGGTCCGCCCTTGGCCGCCTCGGTCAGCACGGCGGCGAGATCGGCCTCCTCGACGGACTGGTCATGCCGGCCGAACACCCGGTCGCGCACATTGCGGCGCATGTGGAAGGCGAAGGGGGCGCCGCGCCAGACGAACTTCTCCGGCTCCAGGTCGTCGAAGGCGTCGGCGGCGAAGCCGGGCGCGTCCTC
>CAZTMF010000097.1:0-9198 GCA_964614675.1 uncultured Caulobacteraceae bacterium
CCGGAACCGGAACTCGAGCCTGTGGCGGCCGCGCCCGAGCCTGAGCCGATGCGCGAGCCGGACCCTGCCGAGGTCTCCGGCAAGCCCGCGGCCCCGCGACGCGGGTGGTGGCGCCGGGGCGGCTGAGCCGTTAGGGTTTCACGGGGACGGGCGATCGGTCGTGCACGGCGGCCAGAGGAAAGAGTCGTGATGCCAGCTCCTCGCCTGCGCCCGACATGCGTCCCCCTGCGCCGCAGGGCTGCTGCGGCCGGCATGGCGCTGCTGGCGACCCTGTCGCTATACGCGCCTGTCGCGCACGCGCAGGACAGAGACGCGGTGACCATCCTGCGCGACACGGAGATCGAGGAGATCCTGCACCAGGACTCCGATCCGATCTTCGTCGCGGCAGGCCTGGACCCCAAGACGGTCAAGATCATCCTGCTCGGCACCAAGGAGATCAACGCCACCACCAGCTCTGGCCCGACCATCATGGTCAACACCGGCCTGATCCTGGAGGCCGAGACCCCCAACCAGCTCATCGGGGTGCTGGCGCACGAAACCGGCCACGCCGCCGGAGGCCACATCGCCCGGTCGGACGAGGGCATGAAGAGCGCGCTCAGGACCTTCCTCCTGACCATGGGCCTCGGCATCGCCGCGGCCGTGGCAGGGCGGCCCGACGCGGGCGCGGCCCTGATGTACAACGCCGACTACTTCGCGACCCTGAACTACCTCGGCTATTCACGCGTGCAGGAAGCGGACGCCGACCAGGCGGCGATCACCTACCTCGAGCGAGCCGGCGAATCCGCCCAGGGGCTCGTCGATTTCTTCGACAAGTTCCGATACGAGGAGGTGTTCGACCACGCCCACCAGTATCCATTCTTCCAGAGCCACCCGCTGTCTTCGGACCGGATCGAGGCCTTGCACGTGCGTGCGGAAAAACAGGCGCACTACAAGGCGCCGGACACGCCCGAGGCGATCGAGCAGCACAAGATCATGATCGCCAAGATCCGGGGCTTCATGGATCCGCCGTTCCAGACCCTCACCAAGTACAAGGAGAGCGACACCAGCTTCGCCGCGCGTTACGCCCGGTCCATCGCCTATTACAAATCCGGCGAGACCGACCGCTCGATCAAAGCCATCGACGCCCTGATCGCCGAGAAGCCGGACGATCCCTATCTCTATGAGCTCAAGGGCCAGGTCCTGTTCGAGGACGGCAAGATCAAGGACTCCGAAGCGCCCTACCGCAAGGCGGTGGAGCTGAAGCCCAACGCCCCGCTCCTGCGCATCCTGCTCGGCCAGACCCTGGCGTCGGAGGAGGACAAGACCAAGCTCGACGACGCCATCGCCCAGCTGAAGCGCGCCATCGACTTCGAGAACGACAACCCCGACGCCTGGCAGTTCCTGGCCCGGGCCTACGACGAGAAGGGCGACGCGGGGATGGCCCGCCTGGCCACAGCCGAGCAGAACTACGCCCTCGGCCAGCTCAAGGATGCGCGGGTCTTCGCCATGCGCGCCCGCGAGATGCTGCCCAAGAATACGCCTCAATGGCGGCGGGCCACCGACATCGTGCTTGTCTCGCAGCCCTCGCGAGACGATCTGAAGGCGATCGGACAGGGCGGCTGACCGCCCTCCTCCGCGCTAAGCTCTGTTTCTGGAGACCCAATTGATTCGCCGTACGATCTTCGCCTTCGTGGCCGTCGCCAGCTTCCTGGTCGCGGGCTGCACCCGCGCCGAGGACGCCGATTTCGGAGCCAAGGTGCGCGCCTATCTGCTCGCGCACCCCGAGGTGATCGAGGAAGCGGTCCAGAAGCTCCAGGAGAACAAGGACCAGCAGGCCGCGCTCAAGGCCAAAGCCGCGCTGAAGGAGAGCCGCCAGGCGCTCGAGCGCGATCCACGCGACTTTGTGGCCAATCCGAACGGCAAGATCACCGTCACCGAGTTCTACGACTACCGCTGCCCGCACTGCATCAACGCGGCGCCGGCTGTGGCCAAGATCATCCAGGACAATCCGGACGTCCGTTTCGTCTTCAAGGAGATGCCGATCTTCGGCGCCATCTCCGAGCACGCCGCGCGCAGCGCCATCGCCGTGAAGGCGGCCGGCGGCGACTATCTTGGATTCTACAAGGCCGCCATGGCCACGCGTGGCCTCGACGACGCGGCGGTCGACAAGATCTCCAAGACCTATGGGGTCGACCCGGCCAGGGTCGACAGCGGCCCCTTCCGCACCGCCGCGGACGCCCAGCTCGCCGACGCCCACAGCCTGGCCAATGCGCTCGGCATCGACGGCACGCCGACCTTCATCATCGGCGACACCCTGGTGCCAGGCGAGGACATGGACTCGGTCAAGAGCGCCATCGCCAAGGCGCGCTCAGGCGCCAAAGCCAGCTAGGCCCTAGATCAGCCCGGCCAGGGGCGACGAAGGATCGGCGTACATCCGCCGGGGCATCCGGCCCGCCAGATAGCTCTCGCGGCCCGCGATGACGGCGTGGTTCATGGCGCGCGCCATGCGCACCGGGTCCTGGGCCTGGGCGATGGCGGTGTTGACGATCACCGCGTCGCAGCCCAGCTCCATCGCGACCGTGGCGTCCGAGGCGCAACCGACGCCTGCGTCGACCAGCACCGGCACCCTCGCCTGCTCGACGATCAGCCGGACGTTCACGCGGTTCTGCACCCCGAGGCCAGAGCCGATCGGCGCACCGGCGGGCATGATCGCCACGGCGCCAGCGTCTTCCAGCTTGCGGCAGAACACCAGGTCGTCGGTGCAATAGACCATGCACTGGAACCCTTCGGAGACCAGGAGCTTGAGCGCCCTGAGCGTCTCCTCCATGTCGGGATAGAGGGTCTTGGCGTCGGTCAGCACCTCCAGCTTGACCAGGTCCCAGCCGCCCGCCTCGCGCGCCAGGCGCAGGGTGCGGACCGCCTCCTCGCCGGTGGTGCAGCCGGCGGTGTTGGGCAGATAGGTGAAGCGCTTGGGATCCAGGAAATCGACCAGCCGGGGCTGGCTGGGATCCGACAGGTTCACCCGCCGCAATGCGACGGTGACGATCTCCGCGCCCGCGGCCTCGGCGGCGGCGGCGTTCTGAGCATAGTCCTTGTACTTTCCGGTGCCGACGATCAGGCGCGAACGGAAGGTCCGCCCGGCGACCGACCAGACGTCTTCGGCGTCGGCGGATATCTCGGTTCTGACGTTCATGGGTTCCCTTCCCTTCGCCGGCATGACCCGGATCAGGTTCAGCGGGTCGCCGCGCCTTTATGCGGCCTCTCAGCCCCTTGCGGGGCTCCCCGGAGAACGCCCGGACCCTACGCCCGGGGCCGCGGGGGTTCAATGGCGGGCGGTCAGCCCCCGCCCACGAACTGCACGATCTCCAGCCGGTCGCCGTCGGCCAACGACACCCGGGCGTAGGTCGAGCGAGGCACGATCTCGAGATTCCGCTCCACGGCGACTTTCCGGGGGTCCAGGCCGAGGGCGCTCACCAGGCCCGCCAGATCCAGGACGCCTTCGAAGCTTCGCTCCTCGCCGTTGATGGTCAGTCGCATGCGGACTCCGCGCTCAGGCCTTCGGCTGTTGTGACCCACCGCCCTGATGGCTACAAAGCGGCCAAATCACGGCGAGCCGAATGCCGAAACCCATCTATGTGCTGAGCGGACCCAACCTCAACCTCCTGGGCGTCCGCGAGCCCCATATCTATGGCTCCGATACGCTGGAGGACATCCGTGTCCGCTGCGAGCGGCGAGCGAAGGATCTGGGGTTCGAGATCGAGTTCCGCCAGTCCAATCACGAGGGCGAGCTGATCGACTGGGTGCAGGAGGCGCGCGAGTCCTGCAGCGCCCTGGTGGTCAATCCGGCCGGCTATGGCCATACCTCGGTCGCCCTGCTCGATGCGTTGAAGACGCTGACGCAACCGATCGTCGAGTGCCATCTTTCGAACCCGGCCGCGCGGGAGGACTTCCGCCAGTCGACCTATGTCTCCCTCGCCGCCACGGGGCTGGTTTCCGGCTTCGGGGCGCTCAGTTACGAACTCGCCGTCGAGGCGGCCGCGGGCCTGGCCCGCGCCGCCAAGCCGGCCTGAAACAGTCAAGGTACAAGCATGGCCGCCCCCAAAGGCAAGGACGACCCCGTCGACATCGAAGTGGTGCGCAAGCTCGCCGATCTCCTGAACGAGACGGGCCTTGGCGAGATCGAGGTGGAACGAGGCGACCTCAGGGTGCGCGTCGCGCGCAATGCGCCCGCTCCGGCCTCCTATCCCGTGCTCGGCGCTTCGGCTCCGCCGCCCCAGGCCGCGCCTGCCCCCGCCGGCGCGCCGGCCGCGCCGGCCCCGGCCGAGCCCAAGGGCGACGTGGTGAAGTCGCCGATGGTCGGCACGGTCTATCTGCAACCCAACCCCGGCGCGGATCAGTTCGCCCGCCCAGGCTCCCAGGTGGCCGCCGGCCAGACGCTGATGATCATCGAGGCGATGAAGACCATGAACCCGGTGCCGGCGCCGCGCGCCGGGCGGGTGGTGGAGATTCTGGTCGAAGACGGCCAGCCCGTGGAGTTCGGTCAGCCCCTGATCGTGATCGAGTAATGTTCGACAAGATCCTCATCGCCAATCGCGGCGAGATCGCGCTCCGCGTTCACAGGGCGTGCAAGGAGATGGGCATCTCGACCGTCGCCGTGCACTCGGACGTGGACGCCTCGGCCATGCACGTGCGCCTGGCAGACGAGAGCGTCTGCATCGGGCCGGCGCCTGCGTCCAAGAGCTATCTGAACGTCCCCTCGATCATCGCGGCGGCCGAGATCACCGGCGCTCAGGCGATCCATCCGGGCTATGGCTTCCTCTCGGAGAACGCCCGTTTCGCCGAGATCGTCGAGACCCACGGCCTGACGTTCATCGGGCCCCGGCCCGAGCACATCTCCATGATGGGCGACAAGATCGCCGCCAAGGTCGCGGTGAAGACCGCAGGCATTCCGGTGGTGCCGGGCTCGGACGGCGCGATCTCGGACCTCGACGAAGCCATGGCGGCGGCCGAGCAGATCGGCTTTCCGGTGCTGGTCAAGGCGGCGGCAGGCGGCGGCGGACGGGGCATGAAGGTGGCGCCCGACCGAGACTCCCTCTTCGAGGCGGTGCAGACCGCCCAGGCCGAGGCGAAGGCCGCCTTCGGCGACGACAGCGTCTATCTCGAGCGCTACCTGGCTAAGCCCAGGCACATCGAGATCCAGGTGATCGCCGATTCCTTCGGCAACGTCTGCCACCTGGGCGAACGCGACTGCTCGCTGCAGCGCCGCCACCAGAAGATCCTGGAGGAGGCGCCCTCCCCGGCAATCACGCCCGAGGCCCGCGACAAGATCGGCAAGACCGTCGTCGATGCGATCAAGAGCATCGGCTACCTGGGCGTCGGCACCATCGAATTCCTCTACGAGGACGGCGAGTTCTTCTTCATCGAGATGAACACCCGCCTGCAGGTCGAGCATCCCGTCACCGAGGGCATCACCGACATCGACCTGGTGCGAGAGCAGATCCGCGTGGCCGCGGGCCTGCCCCTGTCGTTCGCCCAGAAGGACATCTTCTTCGAAGGCCACGCCATCGAGTGCCGGATCAACGCCGAGAACCCGCGAACCTTCGCGCCCTCGCCGGGACTGGTGACGGACTTCCATGCCCCGGGCGGGCTCGGCGTCAGGCTCGATTCAGCGCTCTACGCCGGCTACACGATCCCGCCCTACTACGACAGCCTGGCCGGCAAACTGATCGTGCACGGGCGCGACCGGCCCGAGTGCATCGCTCGCCTTAAGCGGTGCCTTGGCGAGATGGTCGTCGGCGGCATCGAGACCACCATCCCCCTGTTCCAGGACCTGCTGCTCCAGGACGACATCATCGCCGGCAAATACGACATCCACTGGCTGGAACAGTGGATCAAGGATGGGGGCTGACGCCCCCTCACACGTGTCCGGCTTCGACGTCGAGACGCTGATCGACTGCTACCGCCAGGGCCTCTTCCCGATGGCGGAGACCCGGGACGACCAGACGATCTATCTGATCGACCCCGAGCACCGCGGGGTGATCCCGCTGGACGGCTTCCATCTCTCGCACCGTCTGGCCCGCACCGTCCGTTCGGGACGGTTCGAGATGCGGGTCGACAGCGCCTTCTCCGAGGTGATCGCCGAATGCGCCCGTCCGGGGCCCGGCCGGCTCGAGACCTGGATCAATGCGCCGATCGAGGCGCTCTACGGCGAGCTCTTCCGCCGCGGGATGGCGCACAGTGTCGAGGCCTGGTTCGAGGACCGGCTGGTCGGCGGCCTCTATGGCGTGTCGCTGGGCGGGGCCTTCTTCGGTGAGAGCATGTTTTCGCGCGAACGGGACGCCTCCAAGGTCGCTCTCGTGCACCTGGTCGCCAGATTGAAGGCTGGGGGGTATCGGCTGCTCGACGCCCAGTTCATCACCGACCACCTGACCCAGTTCGGCGCCGAGGAGATTCCGCGCGCGGCCTATCATCGACAGCTCGCCGCGACCCTGTCGATCGAAGCGGATTTCAGCCGGCTGCCGATCGATTCCTTGCCGGAAGTGGTCCTGAAAGCTGTGGCAGGCGCATGACGTCACCGCTCAGGCAGTGAGAAAGCGGGTCCTGGCTTCCTCGACAGTTGCCGGCAAGCGTCCGAAGATCGCGGCGATCCGGACCATCTCCTCCACCATTTCCTGATTGTTCCGCGCGACCTTGCCATTCGGCAAATGGATGCTGTCCTCGAGCCCGACGCGCACCAGATCGCAGCCCATGGAGACCCCCAGAGCGCAGAGGGGAAACATGTCCCTTCCCGTACCGGTGACGCCCCAGATGGCCTGCGGAAATAGCCGCAACCCTTCATCGATGGCGAAAAGGACATTGCGTGGAATGGCTGGGGTGGAGCCGAACCCGCCGCCATGGAGCAGCCAGATGTTCTTGCGCCTCGCGTCGAAGAGCCCCTCCGTGGCGTAGCGCATCAGCCGATGGAGAGATGACGCTTCGACCACTTCATATTCGAGAGCGGAGCCCATGGCGTAGACCTTCTGGATAGTCTCGCGGAGCAGCTCCGGACTGTTCACATACGGGGTTTCCTTCGGATAGCCGCCCTCAGGGTTGTAGAAATCGGCCGAGCCTGCCGCGATACCGAACAGATCCTGTCGAGGCTCCAGCGCAAGCAACCCAAGCCGCTCCTTGTCGGATGGCCAGATGAAATCTCCGGTCTCAGGATTTCGACGGACGCCGATGCCATTGGTCGTCTGTATCAGCACCGGACACCTGGCCCGAATCTGACGGATGATCTCGCTGTAGACCGCCCTGTCGCCGGTGTTGCGGCCATCCGGACCGCGAGCATGGACGTGGACCATCGCCGCACCGGCCTGCCAGCAGTCGAACGCCGCCTCAGCGATCTCGTCCGGCTGCTTCGGCACCACTGCGCCGTCCCGATCCTGCTGCATGCCGCCGTTCAGCGCCACGCTGATGATCAGCTTTCCGCCAGAATCCATGGCTCGCGCCCTCCCACGCCTGACTTCGGTCAACGGTCGCGCACTGTGCTGCAGAGAAGGCGGTCCGTCTGTCCTCCCGTGAAAGGACAACTCAGTGCAGCACGAGCGCCGCTAAGCCGTAGGGGCTGGTCACCTTCAGACGCTCATAGGCTCGCTTCCGATAGGTCATGACCGAAGTGCGGGCGACGCCCAGGTCCAGGGCGGTGGCTTCCACGCTCATGCCAAGCGCTGCGCGCGCGCAGACTTGCCTTTCTCGGCCGGTGAGCGACGGGCATGTCTTGCCGAAGCGCCGTTCGACGTCGGACAGGTTCTCGCGCAAGGCAAGAGGTGTCGGGGGACCGTAATGAATATCGACCATTGGCAGGATGAGCTGGCCAAGGCTCGTCAGGGCCGCGAGATCCCGGGCGCTGCAAGGCCCTTCGCGCCGATGACGAACGATGTTGACCCCGCGCCAGCCGCCTGCCGAGCGCTGCAGCACCGTGACGCGCTCGACGATGCCGCGGTCTTCGAGGAAGGCTCTGCGATATCCCTCCTCGGCGATATCGGCTGGCTCGAGACGAAGGATGAAGGCGCGGGTTCGGTGGTCCAAGGTGTCGGCGGCGCTGCAGAGCGGATCGCACGGGAGGTATCGGCGCCGATAGACCGGGACCATCGCCGCTAAGTCCGCTTCGTAGCTCGACACGCGGAGCGTGGAGTCTTCAATCCTGTCGCCGTGAAAGACATAAAGCCGTTCCCAGGCCAGGACGGCGCGGAAGCCGCCGACAATCGCCGCCTCGAAATTGGGCCGATGCAGGGAGGCCAGCACACGTTCGTAGGCGTTCAGAACAGCCCCGGACAATGGCGGGTCGCGGATCGGAAGGATCTCCATCGCGCTGTCCTTCGCGCGCCCGCGGGCCTATTCGACGCCCGAGACGGTCTTACAGGCGATCAGCCAGGCGTCGTAGACCGGGTGTTCGAAGGGATGCGTCCCGGGGGAGTCGGTAAACATCCAGCCCCGGAACACCAGCTTCACAGCATTGGGCGGCCGGCCAGGCAGGGCCGGCGGCTGGGAGTCCACCTCCAGGTGCGCCGTGTAGGGCGGCTGGTCGGCCTGCCCGCTCTGGCAGGTGTTCACCAGAAAGATCAGACCCTTGTAGCGGATGAACTTGTGCAGCGGGGCCTCGAAGCGGAGGCTCTCGGCGGTCACCTTGTCCAGCACCTGGATCACGGCGGCCGTGTACATGGTGCGGCGCGGGGGCGGCTTGAAACCGCGGCCGGCGGGCGCGGACGAGTCGTCGTCCGAGGCGGGCAGCGTCACCTCCGGCGCGGAGGTCGAGCTCGCCGCGGGCGGAGGCGCGGCTTCCTCGGGCGGCGGCCCGACAGGGGTGGCGGGTGCGGGAACCGGGGGCGCGGCCGGCTGAGGCGGCGCGGGCTGGGCCGCGGCGAGGGCCACGGCCGCGAAGGGCGCCGCCAGACCCAGGGCCAGCCGAAGCGCGCTGGAACGACGCATCAGCCTATTCCGGCGTCCAGGACTGATAGTCGCCGGTGGCGCTGGCGCGCTCGCCGCCCCGGGCGATCGAGCCCATGGGCCGCCAGGCGTTCACCGTGCCGGTGAGGTTCGGTTGGTGATCCTTCTCCCAGGAACGCCGCAGCAACGGCTCCTTGGTCGGCGGCTCGTCGAAGGTGTAGTGCATCCAGCCGTGCCAATCGGGCGGGATCTTTGAGGGCTCGGCGTAGCCGCGATAGATCACCCAACGACGCT
>CAZTMF010000098.1:0-9187 GCA_964614675.1 uncultured Caulobacteraceae bacterium
CAAACGCGTCGGGTCGCAGCCCTCCCAGAAGGGGCCGGCCGAATATTTCACAGGCCAGGTCCGCCTCGACATCCTGCATACCGCGATCGCGCCCGCGCGGGTCGCCTGCGCCAGCGTCACCTTCGAGCCGGGCGCTCGCACGGCCTGGCATACCCACCCCCTGGGCCAGACCCTGGTGGTGACGGCCGGCTGCGGCTGGACCCAGTGCGAGGGCGGTCCGATCGAGGAGATCCGCGCGGGCGACGTGATCTGGTGCCCACCCGGCCACCGGCACTGGCACGGCGCCACGCCCACCACGGCCATGACGCACATCGCCATCCAGGAAGCGCTCGACGGCGTCTTCGTGAGCTGGATGGAGCACGTCACCGACGAGCAGTACCTCGCCGGGCCGGGCTAACCGGCAGAGCGCACGCCGAACACGTTTCCCTCGGGGTCGACCGCGTCCCAGCCGCCCCAGGGGCGGTGCAGGATCATGACGCCCAGACCCGTCAGCCGCGCCAGCTCCGCGCCGATATCGTCGGTCGCGAACGTCAGCTTGCAGGAGTCCTGCTCGCGCGGGACTGGCGGCGAGGGGACCTGGATGCTCGCCGCGATATGGGCGGGGATGGCGTGCAGGGCGAAGGGCGCGCCGCCCTCCGTCTCGAATTCGACCCAGTCGACCTGCCGCGTCGCCTCGATCGGCTCGAGTCCCACGACCTCGCGGTAGAAGGCCTCCATCCGCGGCAGGTCCACCACGAACAGCATCGCTCGGTCGAACCGCATTCCGTCCTCCCTGACCCGCTCTAGACGTGCAGCTCCTCGCAGGCCTCCAGGCTTTCGACCTCCACCTGCAAGGTGGCGTGGCCGATGTGGAATTGGGACTTGAGCCCGCGGCAGACGCTTTTCAGGAACTCGTCGTCGCCGCCGCCGTCTCGGACAAGGTGGGCGGTGAGGGCCGTCTCGGTGGTCGACAACGGCCAGACGTGCAGATCATGCACCGCGCTGACACCCGGCCACTCGGCCAGGAAGGCGCGCACGGCGATCACGTCTACGGCCGCCGGTGCAGTGTCTATGGCGAGGTCGAAGGCCTCCTTCAGCACCTCCCAGCTGCTGAACAGGATGACCACCAGGATCACCAGGCTGGTGGCGGGGTCGATCCAGGCCCGGCCGGTCAGGACGATCAGCCCTCCGGCGACGGCGACGCCCGCCGAGATCGCCGCGTCCGCCGCCATGTGCAGGAAGGCCGAGCGGACGTTGAGGTCGTGCTCGCGCCCGCGCGTGAAGAGCAGCGCGGTCAGGCCGTTCACCAGCACGCCCGACAGCGCCACCCCGATCATCAGGCCCGAAGCGGGCTCCGTCGGAGATGTCAGCCGGCCGATCGCCTCGCGGGCGATGAAACCGCAGGCGAACACCAGGATGACCGCATTGGCCAGGGCCGCCAGCACCGTGGCCTTGCCGAAGCCGTAGGTCCGCCGCGGGGCCGATGGCCGTTTGGCCAGCCAGGCCGCGGCGCCGGCCATGGCCAGGGCCATGACGTCGGAAAGATTGTGTCCGGCGTCTGCCAGGAGGGCCATCGAGTGGCCGAAGACGCCGGCGCCAGCCTCGATCAGCACGAAGGCGCCGTTGAGGGCGATGCCGATCACCCAGCGCCGATCGCCCTCCGCGAGCGGACCGTGGTGGTGATGATGCCCATGGTGGGCGTGGCCGCCAGACATGGAATCCTGCTACTTCAAAAAGTTCAGCAGGGAGGTGTCCTGCAGAGACATGAACACACGCGCCGAGGCCTGCAACGCGGTCTGGGCCTGGCTGAGCTGGGCCGAGGCCTTGCCCATGTCCACGTCGGCCATGTCGCCGATGGTGGTGGTGAGGTCGGTCTGGCGCTGGGTCTGGACGGCCTGCATCGCGCTGACCTGGTTCTGGACCAGGCCGTTCTGGGCCACCGTCTGGATCATCCCCTGGTTGGCGGCGTCGAAGGTCTGCAGAAGGCCGGTCAGGGCTGTGGTCTGGGCCGCCGTGAGTTGGCCGCTCAGGGGGCCGCTGGGGCCCTGGTCCAGGGTCTCGAGCGCCTGAAAGGCGTTGAACAGGGGCGTGGCGATGTTGCTGGCCAGCATCCCGGTGTTCACCGTGGTGCTCTCGTTCAGCTTGGTGGTGGCGGCCAGCTGGTCGTTCTGGAAGATCCCCCCCGCGGGCGGGCTGGTGAGGTCGGCCAGGGTCTGGGCGTTCACCGGCGGCGTCGTTACCTTGCCGCCCGAGAACAGATAGGCGCCGTTGTACTGGGCGTTCAGGCCGTCGATGGACTGCGCGAAGGCGCTCTGGATCGAGGCCATCAGGCCGTTGGCGCTGCCCCCGGCGATGGCCTGGGCGATGGCCTGGCGAGCGGCCTGGCCGGCGTTGGAGACCTCGCTCAGGGCCGAGTCCTGCGCCGCGAGCTGGGAGGAGACATTGGTTGCGGTCTGCACATAGCCGTCGACGCGCGTCTTCAGCGCCTGGGCGGCGGTGAGCGCCTCGGCGCTGGAGCCGAAACCCTTGAGGTCGGAGGCGACCTTGCCGCTGGAGACCTGCACGTCGGCCTGGTTCTGCCGGTTCTCGGCCGACAACAGATTGGCGATCACCGAGTTGTAGGCGCTGAAGGTCGTCACCCGTTCCATGGCTTCGGTCTCACTGTATGTTCAGCAGAACTTGATAGAGCTGGCTCACCGCCTGGAGCATGCGGGCGGAGGCGTTGTAGGCCTGCTGGTAGGTGGTCAAGTTGACCAATTCCTGGTCGAGGCTGACGCCTTCCACCGACGAGCGGCGGCGGTTGGCTTCGTCGGCGATCGACTGGGCGTTGGTGTTCGTCGTGTCCGCGCTCGAGGCCTGCTGGGCCAAGGAGCCGGCGAACTGGGCCGCGTAATTGGCCAGGGTCGTGGTGACCGAGCCCGCCGCGCCGGCGGCGTCGAACTGCACGACCTTCTGGTTGACCGCGGCCAGCAGCTGCCCGCCCCGGGAGTCGCCGACGCTGAGGGCCGATTGTCCCGCCGTCGCCGTGAGGTCGAGCTGGGCCATGGCGAGCTTGGAGCTGTTGGAGGCGATGTCGGACCTGACCGAATAGCTTTGGGCCAGGGGCGGCTGGGTGGCCGAGGGTAGGCCGAAAAGCTGGCTGATTGACGGTCCGCCGGCGCCGCGCTGGGTGGTGTCGCTGGGCACGGTGATCGAAACGCCCCGCTGGTTGGGGGTGAAGGCCAGCCGTCCGTTGGAGTCCAGGCTGAAGGCGCCGTAGACGCCCACGCCCGTGGTGCTGTCGTTCAACGAGGCGAGCAGGGCGTTCATGTCCCCCCCGCCCGGGACCGTCACGGACGCCATGCGCAGAGTGCCGCCGTTGGCGTCCTGGACGCGCATGGTGATCACGCCTCCAGCGATGAAGCCGTTGGGATCGGTCGTCGTGAGGCCGGTGTTGGCCACCGGGAAGCCGGTCGAGGTGATGAGGTCGTTCAGGCCGAAGAAGTCGCTGAACCCGCGGCCGGCCTTGTTGGTGGGCGCGGCCGGATTGTCGGCGATGGAGACGCCGTTCGAGCCGGTCGCCTGGATGCTGAGCGCGCCATTCGAGAAGCTGGCCGAGCCGTTTGCGCCGAGGGCTGTGTTCAGGGTCGACAGGAAGTTCGCCGGCGAGAAGGCGGCGGTCGGACCGCCGTCGACCGACATGGTCCCCGAGTCGAAATCGACATCAATGCGCGACTGCATCACGCCGCTCTGATCTACGATGGCGATGGTGGTCTGGCCGGTGAAGCCCGAGACCGCGGTCGGCAGGTCCAGGCCCGTATCGCGACCGTTGAGTTGGGTCGGAGGCGGCACGGCGCTGGACGCGTTATGCACGCGGTTGATCTGGTCGACCGCCTGGCTGACGAACTGGTTCAGCTGCGACGAGATCGTCGGCAGCTGGGTGTTGCGCAGGCTGATCAGCCCCTGCAGCGAGCCGCTGCCGGCGGTCAGGGCGCGGGGACCTGCTCCCGGCTGAGCGATCTGCAGCTGGCCGACCGTCGTGCCCGAGTTGGGGTAGCTGAGGGTGGCGGCCCCGCCAGGACCGACCAGGAGCGAGCCGTCTCCGGCCCTGACGTCGATGCTGCCGTCCGAACGGGTGTTCACCTTCACGTCGATCAAAGATGACAGTTGGTCGATCAGGGCGCTCTGCTGGTTCTGCGAGCCGGCCGCGCCGCCTCCATTCGCCTTCTCATTGACGATCGACTTGTTCAGTTGGCTGATCTGCGACAGCAGGTCGTTGACCTGGTCCACGCCGGTGGCGATCTGGCTGTCAGCCTGGTCGGTGAGCTGCTGCAGCTGGGACGAGATCCCGGACGACTGATTTAGGAAGCTGGTGATGTCCGAGATCGCCTGATCGCGCGGCACGCTCGAGGCGGGGTTCTGCGCCGCCGAGGTGATGTCGGCGAAGGCCTGCTCCAGCTGGCTGAAATAGCCGGTCGAGGAGCTCGGGTCGCCGAACAGGGCCTGGGCCTGGTCCATCATGTTCGAAATCGAGCCCGCGCTGCCGGACATGGCGGCGGCCGTCAGACTGGCCTGTTGCAGGAACTGATCAACCGATCGGGTGATGGCGCCGGTTTGGACGCCACCGGCAAGGTCGGAGCCGGTGACAGCCTGTTGCTGGACGATCTCGCGGGCGTAGCCGGGCGTGTTGACGTTGGCGATGTTGTCGGAGACGACCTTCAGCTGGGTCTGGGCCGCGATGAGGCCCGAGCTGGCTGCTCCGAGGATCGAATTCAGCGACACGGGCGTGGGCTCCTTGTCGGCAAAGCTTGACCGCCGCTCGGCAGATTCCGCCGGGGCGCGCGCGTTTCGGGCGCTCGGCTCTCGGCTAAGTCATTGATTTTCATGGACCGGATCTCCCGAGCCGCGGCGTGTGCTCATCAGAGGCGCAAGACCGGCGCCAGTCCGCACCGATCGGCCATTCTGTCCCCAACGCTCGGCAAATTCGTCCGCGCCCGGTCCGGTGGCTTCCCAGGGTCTGGAGGTGATTGTCTAGTCAAGTCAGTTGGTTAGCGTCTTGGCGCGGCGGTTGCTTTGGGAATGGCGAACATTTCGGCGCAGCAGGCGCCCGCGTCACCCAAACCGACAGTCCGATGCAAGCCGCCGCCGCTTCCTCGATGCCTGCGCTCGCAGGACAGCTCATGTTGGACGCCCAGAGCGAACTCGCTCCCGCGTTCGGCGGCATGTCCAGCCTGGGCGAGACCGTGGACCATGGGCAGGGGGGCGCAGGAGCCGAGACGGGCGGCTTCGCCAATCTGTTGTCGAGTATCCTGGCCGCCCCGAGCTCGGGCGCCCTGCTGCTGGCGAACGCCAAGCCCTCGGCGACGTCCCCGGGCTCGCCGACGGGGCTGAAGCCCACATCCGCACAGGCGACCACGCTCCTGCTAGCCACGCCCCCCGATCCGGACGCCGCCGACGTGGGGGCCGGCGCCCAGACGATCGACGACGCGGTCAACGCCCAGTCGGCGAACGATGCCGATCCGGGGCCGGCCAAACCCAAGGACGATGGGTCGGATCCCGGGGCGACGCCGGCGCCTGGCGCGATGGCGGACGCCATGCTGCCGGCTGCCGCGACCCTGCAGCTGCTGGCGTCGCTGGTCTCCGCCGCCCCGCCGCCGCCGGCTCCGGCTCCGACCCCGTCAGCGGCCCCCCCGAGCGGCCAGGAACCGGCGATCATCCAGGTGGGGCCATCGTTTGCCCCCAACCCGGCGTCCCAGTCCGTCCTGGCGAACACGCTGGCAACCAGCGCCGGCGTCGCCGATGCGGAGACCGCCCAGACCGCCCAGACCGCCCAGACCGCCGGCGATGCGGAGACGGCCCAGACCGCCGCCGGTGCGAAGGCGGCCCAGGCCGCCGCTGGCCCTGCCTTTGCCACTCCATCATCGGCTCCGGCATCGCCCGACGCTTCCTCCGCGCCGCAAGCCGCGTCCGTGCTCGTGCAGCCCCCGCCTGTCATCCCGACGCCGGCCGCTCCGACGCTCGTTGGGGCCTCAGCCGTCCAGCTGGCTGCCCAAGTCGGGCCGCCGCCAGTCGCAGATGCGTCCCCGCAGCCGCCGGTCGCGCCGCCGCCCGCCCCTGCCGCGTCCCCGCCTGCCACGCCCCCGCCAGCCGCAGTCCAGGACACCGCGTCGCCAGTTCCGCCGCCGGATCCGACCTCGGTCGCGCTGGCGGCGTCCGGCCCGCAGCAAAGCCTCTCGGCGGCGACCGGATCCGCTTCAGCCGAGATGCCGATCGCCCAGACGCACGCCGCCACCTCGTCCACGGGGCCGCATCCGGCGTCCGCGACGGCCCCTCCCATGGTCGCGCAGCTGGCCGCGAGCGGCGGCGCCTCCAATGGCGCCCCGCAAGACGGCTCCGGCGACCGCCCGCACGGTGACCAGCCCCAAGCGGCGGCTCCCGCCCCGCGCCAGGCGTTCGACCCCGGCGCTGCGGGCGCCCTGACCGCCGCCGCGCCGGCCGCCGCGATCCAGACGTCGTCCCAGCCCGTCACGGTCAGCGGCCAGACGGTGTCGCGCCTGGCCTCCGGCATCGTCCAAAACCTCAAGTCCAAGTCCTCTCGCTTCCAGCTGGCCCTCGAGCCAGCCGGGCTGGGGCGCGTCGACATCAGCGTCCGCATCGGCGCCGACGGCGCGCTCAGCGCCACCCTGAACTTCAACAGCCCGCAGGCGGCCGACGCGCTGAAGGCGCATGCGGGCGAACTGCGCGCGGCCCTGCAGCAGGCCGGTTTCAACCTCGGCGGCTCGGACCTCAGCTTCATGACCGGCAACTCCAGCCAGCAGCAGGGCGGCTCGCAGGGCCAGTCCGCGGGCCGGCCGAGTTTCGCCTCCACCGCCACGCCCGACTCCCAGGCTGCGCCGCCCGCGCACGCCGCCCAGACCGTCGCCTCGAGTGCGGACGGCCTGGACATCAGAATTTGAGAGGAAGCCCATGGGAACCGTTCCCCAGACCTCGAACTCTTCCGCGTCCGGCGGCACGGCGGCCAATATCGCCAACGCCCAACAGTCGTTGGCGGGAGATCAGCAGACCTTCCTGAAGCTCCTCACCACCCAGCTTCAGAACCAGGACCCGCTGAACCCGATGAACACCGACCAGTTCACCCAGCAGCTGGTCTCCATGACTGGCGTCCAGCAGCAGATCCTGACCAACGAACTGCTCCAGCAGATGGTGGGCAACCAGACCGGTGTTGGCGATCCGGTCAGCCTGCTCGGCAAGGCGGTCACCGCCACCAGCAGCAACGCCAGCCTGCAGGCCGGCAAGGCCAATTGGAGCTATGCAGCGGTGGCCAACGCGGCCGACGTCCAGGTGCAGGTCACCAACAATCTCGGCCAGGTGGTCTACCAAGGGGATCTCGGCGCCCAGACCGTCGGCTCGCACAGCTTCAGCTGGAACGGCAAAGACTCGACGGGCGTGCAACTGCCGGACGGCGGGACCTATTCCTTGGCCGTCAAGGCGACAGACGCGGCAGGCAACACGCTCTCCTCGACGATCTACCAGCAGGGCGTTGTCACCGCGGTCAACAACTCCGGCGGGCAGGTGATGCTCACCGTCAACGGCTCGCAGGTCGCGGCCAACTCCGTCACCACCGTACAGGCCGCTCAATGAGGCCTTCGATCGATCTTCCGGCGTCCGAAGGACGTCCCGTATCCGCCAAAGGCGGCTCGGCAACGGACACAGCTAAAGGACCAACCTCATGAGTATCTCCAGCGCCATGCTGGCCGGCGTGACAGGACTGGTGTCCAACTCGTCCGCCCTCGCCGCCATCTCGGACAACATCGCGAACTCCAACACAATTGGCTACAAGCGGGTCGGCATCGACTTCACCTCACTGGTGAACGCCGGCGCAACCGGTGAGTACGCCGCTGGCGGGGTCTCGACCGCCACCCAGCACTTCATCACTCAGCAAGGCTCGCTGCAGGCGACCTCCTCGGTCACCGACCTGGCGATCTCGGGCAACGGCTTCTTCGTCACCAGCACCAAGGCCGCCGGCCTCAACGCCAGCGACCCGCGCTACTTCACCCGGGCCGGCGCCTTCACCATCGACCAGAACGGCTATCTGAAGAACGCCGCGGGCCTCTACCTCCAGGGCTGGCCGGCGGACGTCAACGGCGCAATCACCCCGGACTCGGCGAACCTGACGAGCCTGGTGCCGATCAACATCCTGCAGGTGGGGTCCAGCGCCCAGCCGACCACTTCCGGCGCCATCGACGCCAACATCAACGCCGACCAGGCGGTGTCCACCGCCGCCCAGAACGCCGGCGCCGGCTCGGTCGCGACCCCGGGCTACAACGCCGACGTCGACCCGGCCACCTCGCCCGTGGTCGAGGCGAGCATGACCGAATACGCCAACGATCCGGCGACGGGCGTGAAGCCCGACTTCTCCATCACCATACCGGTGTCGGATTCCAAGGGCGGCTCGCGAAACCTGATCGTGGACTTCCTGAAGTCCAACACCGCCAACCAGTGGTACGCGGAAGTCCGCGCCGATCCGCCCTCGGCTGTCGAGACAGATCCCAACCTTTCCCAGGGCCTGATCGAAAGCGGCGTCGTCGCCTTCAATCCCGACGGCACCCTGGACACCACCAACACCACCCTTTCGAGCACCATCACCCTGAAGGCGTCCTCCGCGACGACGCCGGCAGGCGGCTCGGGCGAAGCGGCGGTCAAGTGGGCGACCGGCCTTGGGATCAACGGCCAGTCCATCGACCTGGACTTCTCCAAGCTCTCCCAGCTTTCGGCGCCTTCCAGCGTGGCGGGCGTGACAACCAATGGCACGGCCTCCGGCGGCATCTCCGGCGTCTCGATCAACAACCAGGGCATGGTGACCGCCGTCTACGACAACGGCACCACCCGGACCCTGGCGCAGGTGGCGCTGGCGACCTTCCCAAATCCCGACGGCTTGGCGTCGGTCGACGGCGACGCCTACCAGCAGTCGCTGGCCAGCGGCGCGGTAACTTTGAAGACCGCCGGCTCGGCCGGGGCGGGCTCGATCTCGCCCTCGAGCCTGGAGGCTTCGACCGTCGACCTGTCGTCGGAGTTCACCGGCCTGATCACCACCCAGCAGGCCTATTCAGCGGCGTCCAAGATCATCAGCACCGCCGACCAGATGATCCAGGTATTACTCGGGCTTAAACAGTAATATTCGGAGTAATATTTTGGAAAGGTCTTGAGGTATTCAGGACTCGTTAACAAC
>CAZTMF010000099.1:0-9154 GCA_964614675.1 uncultured Caulobacteraceae bacterium
GAGGCTGCCGCGTCGGCTGCGCCGGGGGTCAAGCCCGATGCAGAACTCGTCCGGCCCCGCTTGAAAACACGGCCGGTTTTCCGCCCGCCGCCATTGACGGCCGGTATTTCATACCTATAACAAGCGCCTTCCGCGAATGGGCGCGAAAGGCGTGTTGGCTCCATCCGTATATTTTCGGAGGGAGGGCTAGGCCGCTTTTTCGCGCTTTTGCGCGTGTCAGGAGATTAATAGACGTGGCCCGTATCGCAGGCGTCAACATTCCTACCAATAAGCGCGTCGTGATCGCGCTGCAGTACATTCACGGCATCGGCTCGGCCAAGGCGCGGGAGATCGTCAAAAAGGTGGGCATCGAAGACGCCCGCCGCGTGAACCAGCTTTCCGATGCCGAGGTTCTGCAGATCCGCGAGGCGATCGACCGCGACTTCGTCGTCGAGGGCGACCTCCGCCGCGAGACCGCCGTGAACATCAAACGGTTGATGGACCTCGCCGCCTACCGGGGCCTGCGCCACCGCAAGGGCCTTCCGGTCCGCGGCCAGCGCACGCACACCAACGCCCGGACGCGCAAGGGCCCGGCCAAGCCGATCGCCGGCAAGAAGAAGTAAGAGCTTAAGGACCCGCCCAGATGGCCAGAGAGCCGCAACGCGTCAAGAAGCGCGAACGCAAGAACATCACCTCGGGCGTGGCGCACGTGAACGCCTCGTTCAACAACACCATGGTGACCATCACCGACGCCCAGGGGAACACCATCGCCTGGTCCAGCGCCGGCATGATGGGCTTCAAGGGCTCTCGCAAGTCCACGCCTTACGCCGCCCAGATGGCGGCCGAGGACGCCGGTCGCAAAGCCATGGAGCACGGCGTCAAGACCCTCGAGGTCAATGTGGCCGGCCCCGGCTCCGGCCGTGAATCGGCCCTGCGTGCTCTGCAGTCGGTGGGCTTCACCATCACCACAATTCGGGACGTGACCCCGATTCCTCATAACGGCTGCCGGCCGCCGAAGCGCCGGCGCGTCTGAGAGCATTTATGTCCTATTCCCCATCGTCGGCCGAGTTTTCCGCGCCGGCCAGCCCGGTTCGAGGGACTGAATCCGTGATCGAAAGAAACTGGAACGAGCTGATCCGTCCTGAGAAGCCCTTGATCGAGACCGGGAGCGACGGCGAACGCCGCGCCCGGATGGTCGCCGAACCGCTGGAACGCGGCTTCGGCGTCACGCTCGGCAATGCGCTTCGGCGGGTGCTGCTGTCCTCCCTGCAGGGCGCGGCCGTGACTTCGGTGCAGATCGACGGCATCGTCCACGAGTTTTCCTCGATGGAAGGCGTCCGCGAGGACGTCGTCGACATCGTCCTCAACATCAAGCAGCTGGCGCTGCGGTTGCACTCCGAAGGCCCCAAGCGCATGACCCTGCGCGCCACGGGCCCGGGGCCGGTGACCGCCGGCCAGATCGATGCGCCCTCCGACATCGAGATCCTGAACAAGGACCACGTGCTCTGCACGCTCGACGACGGCGCCACGATCCGCATGGAATTCACCGTCCAGACCGGCAAGGGCTATGTCCCGGCCGAGCGCAACCGGCCCGAGGACGCCCCGATCGGCCTGATCGCCGTCGACGCCCTCTACAGCCCGGTCAAGAAGGTCGCCTATCGGGTCGAGCCGACCCGCCAGGGCCAGTCGCTCGACTACGACCGGCTGGTGATGGAAGTGGAGACCAATGGCGCGGTTTCCCCGGTGGACGCGGTGGCCTACGCCGCCCGCATCCTCCAGGACCAGCTGCAGATCTTCATCACCTTCGAAGAGCCGAAGAAGAAGGTCGAGGGCGAGGCCAAGCCGGAACTGCCGTTCAACCCGGCGCTGCTGAAGAAGGTCGACGAGCTGGAGCTGTCGGTCCGTTCGGCCAACTGCCTGAAGAACGACAACATCGTCTACATCGGCGACCTGATCCAGAAGACCGAGGCGGAGATGCTCCGCACCCCGAACTTCGGACGCAAGTCGCTGAACGAGATCAAGGAAGTGCTGGCCGGAATGGGCCTGCACCTGGGTATGGACGTGCCGAACTGGCCGCCCGAGAACATCGAAGACCTGGCCAAGAAGTTCGAAGACCAGATCTGATCGGCGCGCCGGGAGGCGCCCCGCGTAAGGAGAGACCGCTATGCGCCACGGTATTGCGCACAGGAAACTCGGACGGACGAGCAGTCACCGCACGGCCATGTTCGCGAACATGGCCGCGAGCCTGATCAAGCACGAGCAGATCACCACCACGCTTCCCAAGGCCAAGGAGCTTCGGCCCTTCGTCGAGAAGCTGGTGACCCTGGCCAAGCGGGGCGACCTGCACGCCCGCCGCATCGCCATCAGCCGCGTGCGCGACGTCGACCAGGTGCGTAAGCTGTTCGAGACCATCGGCCCACGCTACCAGAGCCGCGAAGGCGGCTATATCCGGGTGCTGAAGGCGGGCTTCCGCTTCGGCGACAACGCCCCGGTGGCGGTGATCGAGTTCGTCGACCGCGACGTCGAGGCCAAGGGCCTGGACTCCGGTCCGGTCCAGGAGGCCGTGGCCGAATAGGCCAGGGTTTCAGACCCACGAGATCGAGGCGGCCGCACCCCGGCCGCCTTTTTCGTTTCCGCCGCCCTGCTTGAATTCGCCGCCGCCCGGGGCTCACCATGCGGCGGGGCAGGGGGAAGGCTGATGGCGAGTTTCCAGCGGATCTACGATCTCGCCGCCGAGCGGAAGGGCGGAGCCGAGGCGCTCGAGGCGCTGATCGCGCCGCACCGGCCCAGGACGCGCGAGGAGATCGCGACGGCGCCGGCCGACCGCTGGCTGGCGGCCATGACCCGCTTCGTCTTCATCGCCGGTTTCCGCTGGCGGGTGATCGACGCCAAGTGGCCGGGGTTCGAGGCGGCCTTCTGGGGCTTCGATCCGAACCGCTGCGCCATGATCTCCGACGAGGACATGGATGCGCTGCTCAAGGACACGCGCATCGTCAGGAACGGCCAGAAGATTTCCTCCGTCGGCCCCAACGCCCGTTTCCTGCTGGAGCTGGCTTGCGAGCACGGTTCCGCCGGCCGCTTCTTCGCCGACTGGCCCGACGAGGACTTCGTCGGCCTGCTGGAGGTCTTGAAGGCCCGCGCCAGCCGCCTCGGCGGCGAGAGCGCCATGCGGTTCCTGCGCATGATGGGCAAGCCGTCCTTCATCACCAGCCGCGACGTGACGGCCGCCCTGATCCGCGAGGGCGTCCTGGAGAAGCCGCCGTCGGGCAAGCGCGACCTGCACAAGGTCCAGGCCGCCTTCAACGCCTGGGCCGCCGAGTCGGGCCGCGACCTGACCTCGATCAGCCGCACCTTGGCGCTGAGTACTGGTTGACGTATTAATTCTCACATGCGTTAAATATATCCGGAAACGGAAAGGGATTCGCCATGACTAGGTCGGTCGTGCCCGCGGTGTTCTACAAGGATCCCATGGCGGCCCTGGACTGGCTTCAGAAGGCCTTCGGCATGGAGCTGTCCTTCCTGGTCACCGATAGCGAGGGGGCGGTCGGCCACGCCGAGTTGAGTTGGCGGGGAGACGCCATCAGCGTCGGCGGCGAGTGGGCGTCCGAGGAACTGATCGGGCCGGCGCGGATGAGGAGCCCTGCATCCGTGGACGGGATCTCGACCCAGACCATCCGGCTCTATCTGGACGATGGGATCGACGCGCACTGCGAGCGCGCCCGCGCCGCCGGCGCCCGCATCGTCCAGGCGCCCGGCGACCAGTTCTATGGCGAGCGCGTCTACCGGGCCCTCGATCCCGAGGGTCATGTCTGGAGCTTCAGCCAGAGCGTCGCCGCCGTGACGGTCGAGGAGATGGAGAAGGCCAGCGGCCTCACCGTCCGGACGAAGGCCGACGCATGATCGCAGCGTTCGACCTGGAACAGGCGTTCCTGTCGCTAAGCGGCGGCGGGCGGGCGGATGTGCTCGACGGCGCGCACTTCGGCGAGCGGCTGTCCAAGGCGCCCGTCGACATGGCCTATCTTGTCGGAGTCTATCCCTTCGCGGATGACTGGCCGCACTGGGAGATGCATCCCAACGGCCACGAGATCCTGGTCTTCCTCGAAGGGCGCCTGGAGATGACGCTGGAGGAAAGCGGCGAGCGCCGCGTGGTCGGGGCGGGGCCGGGGTCCACCCTCGTCGTGCCGCCGGGGGCCTGGCACATCGCCCGCATCCTCGAGCCCGGCCGGATGCTCGGGATCACCTTCGGCGAAGGCACCCGGCATAGGCCAAGGTAAGCGCGCCGATGACCGACGAACCTGCCGCCCCCAAATGGGAGAAGACCATGGGCCTGACCACGCGCACGCGGCTCTGAGAGGAACAGACATGGACCGTCCCCCGATCTCGCCCTTGCTCTTCTATCGCGACCCCAAGGCGGCGCTGGATTTCCTGGAACGCGCCTTCGGCTTCGAGACCCGCCTGATGGTGGAGACGCCGGAGGGCGGGATCGTCCACTCGGAGAGCGCTTTCGAGGGTGGGGTGGTCATGGTGGTCGGGCCGCCCAGCCACGATGCGGCTTCACCGCTCGACCTCGACGGCAAGATCACCGGCCATGTGCACGTCAACCTGAAGAACGGCATTGACGAACTCTGCGGACGCGCCCGCGCTGCGGGGGCCAAGATCGAGCGCGAGCCCGAGGACCAGCCCTATGGCGACCGCGTGTTCACCTGCCTGGACCCGGAAGGCCAGAGCTGGTCCTTCGGCCAGACCATCCAGAAGATGGCGCCGGGCGACTGGGACAAGGCCACCGGGACCACCACGAAGGTCCGCACATGACCGCCGATGACTTCCGCCGCCTGGCCCTGGCCCTGCCCGAGGCGGTGGAGCAGGGACATATGGGCCATCCCGACTTCCGCGTCGGCGGCAAGATCTTCGCGGGGCTCGACCAGACCGGCGACCGCGCGACCGTGAAACTGACGCCCGACCAGCAGGATGTGCTCAGGTCGACGGAGCCGGCGGCGTTCACGCCGTGCGCAGGCGCCTGGGGCATGCGGGGCTGGACCCACCTGATCCTGGCCGTGGCGAGTCAAGACTTGGCCCGGAGCGTCCTGCGCCTGGCGTGGCGCAACAGCGCGCCGGCGAAGCTGCTAGCCTCCGTGCCATGAGCCGCGAGTCGCAACGTCTCATCGATCGCACCTTCGCCGCCCTGGCCGATCCGCATCGCCGGCATGTGGTGGAGCTGCTGCGCGAGCGGCCGCACAGGGCGGGCGAGCTGGCCGAAGCCGTCGGTCTCTCGGCCCCAGCCATGAGCCGGCACCTCAAGACCCTGCGCGAGAGCCGCCTGGTCGAGGAGACGCCGGCCGAGTTCGACACGCGCGTGCGCATCTATCGCCTGAGGTCCCAGCCCATGGCCCATCTGAAAGCCTGGATCGAGGAAACCGAGCGCCTCTGGTCCGAGCAGCTCTCGGCGCTCAAGGCCCATGTGGAGAAGGGGGAGGCGTGACCTCCCGCGTTCTCGTGGCCCTCCGGATCCGCGCGGCCCCCGACCGGGTCTTCGACGCCTTCACCCGCGAGATCGGCCTCTGGTGGAAGCCGAACATGCTATTCAATTTCACGCCGCGCAGCCCCGGCGTGCTGGCCTTCGAGCCGGGCGTGGGCGGGCGCCTCACCGAGACCCTGCCCAACGGCAAGGTGTTCGAGATCGGCCGGATCCGCGTCTGGGAGCGGCCGACCCGCCTGGTGTTCGGTTGGCGGCAGGCGACCTTCACACCCGAGCAGGGCACCGAGGTCGAGGTCAGCTTCCTGCAGATCGGGGACGAGACGCGGGTCACCGTCGAGCACCGCGGCTGGGACACCGTTCCCCAGGAGCACGTGGCGCGGCACCATTTCCCCGACGCCCTGTTCCTGCGCCGCCATGCCGAATGGTGGCAGGCGCTGCTGGCCGCGATGAAGGCGCACGCCGCATGACGGAGGTTTCGGGCCAAGGCCGGCGCAACGCCGCCGTCGCCTTCATCTTCATCACCGTGATGCTGGACATGGTCGCGAACGGCGTGATCGGTCCCGTCTGGCCAAATCTGATCAGGGGCTTCGTCGGCGGCGACACCAGCCGGTCGGCGGTGGTGTTCGGGGTCTTCTCCACCATGTTCGCGGCGGCCCAGATCGTTTCGGCCCCGATCATGGGCGCGCTTTCGGACCGCTACGGCCGCCGCCCGGTGATCCTGATCTCCTGCGTGGGCCTGGCGATCGACTACCTCATCATGGCGACAGCCCCCAACCTGGCGCTGCTGTTCGTCGGCCGCGCCCTGGCGGGGATCACCTCGGCCAATATGTCCACGGCCGGCGCCTATATCGCCGACGTCACCCCGCCCGAGAAGCGCGCCGCGGCCTATGGCATGCTGAGCGCCGCCTTTGGCATCGGTTTCATCATTGGACCCATGATGGGAGGACTGCTGGGCCAGCTGGGGCCCCGCGTGCCCTTCTGGGCGGCGGCGGCCCTCACCTTCGCCAATGCCGCCTACGGCTTCTTCGTCTTGCCGGAGTCATTGGCGCCGCAGAACCGGTCCAAGCTCTCCCTGCACATGGCCAACCCGTTCGCGACAATCGGCATGCTGGCGTCGAGCGGCCAGCTGCTGGGTCTGTCCGCGATCAACTTCATGGCCCGGCTGGTCCACTCGATCTTCGCGGTGGTCTGGTCGCTCTATGTGGCGGACCGCTACAACTGGGGTCCGGGCATGATCGGCGTCTCGCTGGCGATGGTCGGCGCCTCCTCGCTGGTGGTCTCGGCGGGTCTCGTGCGTCCGACAGTGAACCGGCTCGGAGAGCGGCGCACACTGGTCCTCGGCCTCTTCTTCGGTGCGGCGGGTTTCGTCGCCCTGGGTCTCGCAGCCCGGGGATGGGTCTTCCTGGCGTCGACCTTCGTCCTTTGCCTATGGGGTCTGGCGACGCCCTGCATACAGTCCTTCATGACACGGCTCGTGCGGCCCGACGAACAGGGCCGGCTCCAGGGCGCGATGACCGGTCTGACCAGCATCGCGGGCCTGATCGGCCCAGCCTTGTTCGCGACGCCGTTCGCCTATGCCTCGACTCCCGCGCACAAGGCGATGGGCCTGGTCGGCTTGCCGTTCTATCTGGCGGGCGGGTTGATGGTGGTGTCGATGATCATGGCCTGGCAGGTCACCCGCACGCCCAAGGCTTCGCCGCATCCGCCCGTCTGAACGTCTGTCGCAGAACGGCGACTTGACGGTGTCAAGGCGGCCGGCCATCACTCCGGCCCGCTCGCCCGGGGTTTCGGCCCTCGCGAGCCCTCCCGCCCGAAGGACCGGATGGCCCACGACGCCCCGCCCTTGTCCGCCGCCGACGCGGCCGCTCCCGCGGCTGCGGCGCCCGTGCGCGGGCGCAGCGCGGCCCTGGCGTTCATCTTCGTGGCGGTGACCATCGACACCATCGCCATGGGCATCACCGCGCCGGTGCTGCCGCTGCTGATCAAGAAGATGAGCGGCGGGGCGGGCGACGCGGGCCTGATGAACGGCCTCTTCATGACCGTCTTCGCCCTGATGCAGTTCCTGTTCTCGCCGATCCTGGGCGCGCTGTCGGACCGCTACGGCCGCCGGCCGATCCTCTTGCTGTCGATCGCGGGGCTGGGGCTCAGCTACGCCGGCATGGCGGTGGCGACGAGCATCTGGCAGCTTTTGCTGATCCGGCTCTTCACCGGGGCAACCTCGGCCAATATCGCCACCGCCTTCGCCTATATCGCCGACGTGACCCCGACCGACCGGCGCGCCGGCGCCTATGGCCTGATGCAGGCCTCGATGAGCGCGGGCTTCGCCATGGGGCCGGCCGTGGGCGGCATGTTCCTGGCGCTCGGCCCCGGCGCGCCCTTCTGGGCGGCGGCGGGCTTCTCCCTGATCAACGCCGCCTACGGCTTCTTCGTCGTGCCGGAATCCCTGAGCCGGGAGCGCCGGGCGCCGTTCCAGTTCAAACTGGCCTCGTTCAACGCCGTAGGCGTGCTGCGCTCGCGTCCCGGCCTCCTGACCCTGGCCATGATCCTGGTCCTGGCCCAGTTCGCCATCATGGTCTTCCCGACCACCTTCGTGCTCTACGCACTCGACCGCTACCACTGGGGCATGGCCCAGGTCACGATGTGCATGACCGCCTTCGGGGCCTGCTCCTTCGCGGTCCAGGCGGGGCTGTCGGGCCGGCTGGTGCGCAGGCTCGGCGAGCCGATGGTGGCCCTGATCGGCATGCTCTGCGCGGTGCTGGCCACGGCGATCTTCGCCCTGGCGCCGACGGGCGCGATCTTCTGGATCGGCATTCCGATCATGACGGTGTCCGGCATCGCCGGCCCGGCCGTCCAGTCCCTGATGACCCGCCGGGCCTCGGCGACCGAACAGGGCAAGCTCCAGGGCGCCAACACCAGCCTGCAGGCCATCGCCGGCATCGTCGCGCCGCTGCTGTTCGGCGAGGCCTACACCATCGCCCACGGATCGGGCGGCGGGCCGGTGGTGCTGGGCGCGCCTTTCCTGCTGGCCAGCCTGATCCTGGTGATCGGCGTCGTCCTGTCGCTGCAGGTGCTGCGCAGGCCCGCCGTCAGGGTCTGACGACGCCTTGCCAGTGGCCCGAAGCCGAAGTTCGCTCTCGTCCATCGGCGGCTCTGTGGCGAACTTCGGGGTCGATCAGGCCACTGGTAAGGTCATGATTCTAGTGTGATTTTCGAATTCGAAGTTCGCCACAGCGCCCGCCCCAAGTTCAGGCGAACTTCGAATTCACCACACTAGCGCCGCAAAGCTGACGCTAGCTTTCGGCCCTTCGCCACGAGAGCCGTCCCAAGCATGCGCCTGCGCCGTTGCCTGATCCCCGCCCTGACCCTCGCCGTCCTCGCCGCGTGCTCGGGCCAGCCGGGCAAATCGAGCGCCCAGGCGGTGCAGGGCGGCTTCGCGGTTCCCGAACGTCGCCTGCCGGGCAGCGCGGGCGAGATGCGCATGTCCTTCGCGCCGGTGGTCAGGAAGGCCGCGCCGGCGGTGGTCAATGTCTTCAGTCGCCGGGTGGTGCGCCAGCAGGTCGACCCATTCTGGCAGATGTTCGGCATGCGGCCGCGCTCGGGTGTCGAGCAGTCCCTGGGCTCAGGCGCCATCGTCCGCGCCGACGGGGTGATCGTCACCAACCATCACGTGGTCGACGGCGGCCAGGACATCCAGGTGGT
>CAZTMF010000100.1:0-9133 GCA_964614675.1 uncultured Caulobacteraceae bacterium
CGAAATAGGCCCAGGGATTGGCCACGAAGCCCGGGAAATGCACCCGGTCGGCGACCCCGAGCGCCGACGCCTGGGCCTTGAGCTGGGCCTCCAGGCTGCCCTTGCCAAGGATGACGAGGTCGAGGTCCCGGCAGGCTGGATTGGTGGCGAACGCTTCCAGCAGAAGGTCGTGCGCCTTCTGGTGCTCGAGCCGGCCCGCCGTCACTACGAAGGGCCGCCTGGGTCCATCCTCCAGCGGGCCGGAGGCCATTTCCTGGATGCGGTCGATGTCGATCGGGTTGTGGATCACCCGAAGCCTGGCGTGCGGGATGCCGAGGTTCAGCTCCAGACCCCGGGCCATCTCGTGGGAATTGGCCAGCACGCAGTCGGCCGCGCGGTAGCAGTGGCGTACGGCGGTCTTCACCATGGCCCGGCCGAGAGGGTTCTTCACCTCGTCGTCGATGACCACGTCGGTGTTGTTGCCCTCGCGCACGATCCAGCGCGGCCGATGCGGCCCCATGATGGCGCGTGCGCCATAGGCGACGATGTTCATGCCCTTGAGGAAGCTGACCATCACGTCCGGCTGGAACCGGCGCACCATGGCCGCCACATTGGCTGGGGCCAGCATGCCCGCGATCAGAAGCCGGTGGGGCCTGTAGAAGCTGGAGTTGTCGCCCTCGTAGGTCACCCAGTTCTCGCCTATGGGAGAGACGTCGACGTGGGCGGGATCGACGTCGGCGAGATAGGGACCGGTCCGCTGCAGGAGGCCAAGCCGGATATCGATCTGGCTTCGATCGCACCGGTTGACCAGGTGCGCCGCGACCCGCTCGGCGCCGCCACCGTGCATCGAAGGCGCCAAGAGCATAATGCGAGGGCGCTGATTGGCCCCGAATCGCTGGTAAGCCCCGCCGTCAGGCATGTCGGGCTTCTAGCTGCGCAGTGGCGTTCACGGCAACCGCGCGGGCCGTAGTCGCAACCCTCCGGAGACGAACTTGCCTAGATTTTCGCTTCTTGTGGGGTCGGCGGACTTCTGGGCCCAGGCCGAGGCCGACATGGCCGCGGCGCGCCGGCGCGTGCTGGTCCAGGCCATGACCTTTGAGGGCGACCAGGCGGGCGCCGCTGTCGGCCAGGCGGTGATGGCCAGCTCCGCGGCGGACCGCCGGGTGCTGGTCGACGACTACACGCGCTTTGTCGTCAGCGACCGCTTCGTCTATTCGCCCCATTATCTCCTCGATCCAGACTTTCGCGCGGAGGTCACGGCCACGCGAGGCATGTTCGACGCGATGGCGCGGGCGGGCGTCGGCGTCCGCGTAACCAATCCTTCGGGCCCGCTTCTGGCGGGCTTTGCTTACAGGAATCACAAGAAGCTGATCGTGGTGGACAATGCGGCATTTCTAGGCGGCATAAATTTCAGCGATCACAATTTCGCCTGGCATGACCTGATGTTGCGCATCGAGGACGCGCAAGTCAGCGATCTGCTGGCTGCTGACTTCGACGCTACCTATACGGGGCGGGGTCGATCCTGGACCTGCGAGGCAGGCGACATCGTTCTCTACGGTCTCGACGGGCGCGACAACCATGCCCGTTTCGCCGAGATCATAGCCCTGATCGACGGGGCCGAGCGGGAGATCGCGGTGGTCAGCCCCTACCTGACCTTTCCCTTCACCGACGCCCTCGCCCGGGCGAGCGGGCGGGGGGTCAAGGTGACGCTGATCACCCCCCTGGCCAACAATAAGCCGGTGGTCCGCGACTATCTGCTCTGGGCGGCGGCGCGCGCCGGGCTCGAGGTCCTGCTGACGCGCGAGATGATCCATCTGAAAGGCATGCTGATCGACGGACGGCGCCTGGTGCTGGGCTCTTCCAACTTCGACTTCGTCAGCTACTGGATCGAGGAGGAACTGGTCGCGGTCATCTCGGACCGTGACCTGATCGCCGACTTCCGGCAGCGGGTGCTGGAGCCGCTGACCGCCGACGCCTTGCCCGCGGGGGCGGCGCAGGTGTCCCCGGAGCGGGGCCGACGGGCGGCCGCCCTGCTGCGCGCGGCGGGCTGGCTGCTCGGGCTCGGGTTTCCGGTCCGCCGGACAAGCGTCGCCTGGAGGGGGTGACTCGAAGCGTCGCAGCTTGCGCCTCACTGTGGACGCTTCCACTCGTCACACACCATCCCTATGGTGCGCGCCGTTTTTCAGGACCTCAGATTGCTCCTCGATCCATCCCAATTCCCGGCGGCGCCGACCTCCTCCCTGACATGGGGACCGGCGTGATCCGCTCGATCAAGATGGATCGATACATGCTGGAGCTGATGGCCCGGCCCATCTTCGGATGCATCGTGGTGACCCTGGTCGCCCAGCTGCTGGAGCGCGTGCTGCGGATCATCAATCTGCTGGTCGAGAACGGCGCGCACGTGGGCTTCGTGGTGCAGCTGACCATCAACATCGCGCCCTACTACCTGGGCCTGTCGCTGCCGGCGTCCTTCTTCATCGCCATCTTCGTCATCGTGGCCCGGCTGGGCGACGGCAACGAGATCGACGCCCTGCTCGCCAGCGGGGTCTCGATCAGCCGCCTGGCCCTGCCGTTCATCAGCCTGGGGCTGGTGTTCACCTGCCTGAGCCTGCTGCTGTTCGGCTTCCTGCAGCCCTACGGCCGCTACGCCTATGCGGCGGTGATGAACGCGGCGCTCAACGCCGGCTGGAACGCCCAGCTGCAGCCCGAGGTCTTCGTCGATCCCGGCCACGGCTTCACCATCACCGCCGACCGGGTCAGCATGAGCGGCCGCGATCTCGACGGCGTCTTCATCCGCCGCCTGCGCCCGGACGGCGGCGAGCAGATCACCACCGCCAGGTCCGGCGTGCTCAACGTCAGCCCCAACGGCAAGATCGTGGAGCTGCACGCGGACTCGGGGCTCGAGCTCGACCAGCCGACCGGCAAGCCGGGCCGGGTCGTGCACTTCAAGGACGTCAGCGCCGCCGAGCCGGTGGGCGGCGACCAGTCCCTGCAGCCCCGCGGCGGCAATCCGGGCGAGCTGACCCTGTTCGAACTGGCCCATGAGCTCAAGTCCAAGTCCTCAGTGCTGAACAAGCGGGAAGTCGCCGCCGAGCTCTATGGCCGTCTGGCCAGATCGCTGTCGGTGCCATTCCTCCCGCTCATGGCGATTCCCCTGGGCATGGCCTCCAAGCGCGGGCGCCGGGCGCCCGGCCTGATCCTCGCGGGCGTCCTGATGATCGGCTTCCACCACGCCATCCAGCTGGCCCAGGGTCTGGCCACCACCGGTCGCGTCGAGGCAGGCCCGGCCATCGGCGGCATCTCGGCGGTGTTCATCGGCATCTGCTTCTGGCTCTTCCTCTCCAGCCTGAAACGGCCCGGGGACACCCCCATCACCCGGGCCTTGGCCGCCATCGGCGACGCGGTCTCCTGGGCCCGCGAGCTGTTCGCGCGCGAACCGGCCGGCGCCACCTCGTGACGCTAGATCGCTACGTCTTCCGCATGCTCCTGGTCCGCACGGTGGTGGCCGTGGTGGTGCTGATCGGCCTCGTCCAGGTCCTCGAGTTGCTGGACGTGACCACCCAGATCCTGGAGCGCGGCCAGGGCCTGGGGGGAATCGGGCACTATTCGCTGCTGCGGCTCCCGGGCCAGTTCCAGCAGGTGGCGTCGCTGAGCGTCCTGGTCGGAGCCCTCTTCACCTTCACCCACCTGGCGCGCTCCAGCGAGATGGTGGTGATCCGCGCCACCGGCGCGAACATCTACCGCGTGCTGCGCATGATGATCCCGGTGGCCGTGGGGGTCGCCCTGCTCGACTTCGTGGTGGCCGCCGAGATCGCGCCGCGGACTCAAGACGCCCTGACCCACTGGATGGCCGTGACCGCCCCCGCCTCCCAGGCCAAGGCGGCCAAGCCGCACTGGTTCCGGCTGGGATCCGACCTGGTGATGGTGGGATCGCAGTCCGAGGACGGCCGGACCCTTCAGAACCTCAGGATCTACAAGCGCGACGCCAATCGGAACCTCACCGAGGAGATCGCCGCGCCCACGGCCACCGCGGAATCGGGCGGATGGTTGTTGCACCAGTCGGTGGTCACCAAGTTGCTGGAAGACCACTCCGAGGTCAGCGCACCCATCGACCAGGACTGGAAGACGCCGCTCGACTCCGGCGCGCTGCGGGGGCTGATCCGCGCCGGACAGGACGTGGCCTTCAGCGCCGCCCTCAACGCCGTCTCGGGCGCCGGACCCGCGGACCGCAGCCCAGGCTTCTACCAGACGCGGCTGAACCGTTCCTTCGCCGAGCCCCTGGGCGCCATCGTCATGCTGCTGCTCTCCGCGCCGGCGGCCCTGTCGAGCCTGAGAAGCGACCAGGCCATGCGTCTGTTCCTGTTCGGCCTGGCGTCGGGCCTCCTGTTCCTGGTGGCGGACGGATTGCTCACCGCGCTCGGGGAGACCAGCGCCCTGCCGCCCGTGCTCGCGGCCTGGAGCGCGCCGGTGGCTTTCACCGCCCTGGCTGTCACCGTATTACTCTCCGCAGAAGGTTAGTCCTTATCCAGGGAGAAGACGGCATGGGGGCGGTCGAGATCCTGCCGGTGAAGACCGGCGCCGAGCTTGAGCGTTTTGTCCGCGTGCCCATGCGGATCGCGGCCCAGGCCAAGGACCCCAACTGGATCTCGCCCCTGATCATGGAGCGCGTCGAGGCGCTCACGCCCAAGACAAATCCCCTGTTCGAGCACACCGACGTCCAACTCTGGCTGGCCCGGCGGAACGGCAAGGACGTCGGCCGGATCAGCGCCCAGATCGACCATCTGGCCCCCTCCGATCCGAAAGAGCCTTCCGGTTACTTCGGCATGATCCACGCCGAGGACGATCCGGAGGTCTTCGCCACCCTGTTCGCCGTGGCGGAGAACTGGTTGAGGGAGCGTGGGATCCGGAGGGCGCTCGGCCCCTTCAACCTCTCGATCAACGAAGAGACGGGCCTGCTGATCGACGGCTTCGACACCCCGCCCATGGTGATGATGGGCCACGATCAGCCCTACGTCGGCGGCCGGATCGAGGCCCTGGGCTATTCCAAGATCAAGGACGTCTACGCCTACAAGGTCGAGGTCGCCCGCGACTTCCCCGCCCCGGTGCGCAAACGCGTCGAGCGTTCGATCCCGGCCGGCATCACCCTGCGCCAGCTCAATTTCAAGAACTACGAGCCCGAGGTGCGGGCCATGACCGAGATCATGAACGACGCCTGGGCGAACAACTGGGGCCATACCGAGATCACCGAGGCCGAGACGCGGCAGCTCGCCAAGTCCATGCGGCCGGTGATCGACGAGAAGCTGGTCTGGTTCGCCGACATCGACGGCGAGTCGGCAGGCTTCGGCGTCTGCCTGCCCAACGTCATGGAAGCGATCCGGGGCTTGGACGGCAAACTCCTGCCGTTCGGCTGGGCCACGCTGCTCTGGCGCCTCAAAGTCTCGGGCGTGAAGACCGCCCGCGTTCCCCTGATGGGGGTCAAGCGCAAGTTCGCCCGGGACTTCCGGGGCCAGCTCCTGCCCTTCCTGTTGATCGACCGGATGCGCACAGGGGCGTTGAAGGCCGGGATCAAGGAGGTCGAGATGTCCTGGATCCTCGAGGACAACAAGCCCATGCGGGCGATCATCGAAGCGGCCGGCTCGGAGCGCTATAAGACCTATCGTGTCTACCAGAAGGCCCTATCCTAGGGGGCCCTTCCGCTTGGGCCTGGGGCCGCCCATCTATGCGAACAAGCTCGGCCATGACCTGGCCGATTGCCTGGAGGGACCACCGGTGAACAGAGCCAGCTTCAGCGTCGTGCGCCTTGCCGCAATTGTCCTGCTGTCCGCCTCGCTGGCCGGCTGCGGGATCAACGCCATTCCGACCAAGCAGGAGAAGGCCAAGGCCGCCTTCGCCGACCTGCAGTCCGACTACCAGCGCCGGTCCGACCTGATCCCCAATCTGGTCAGCACGGTCCAGGCCTTCGCACAGCAGGAACATGCGGTGCTGACCGATGTCATCAAGGCGCGGGCCAGCGCGACGCAGGTGACGCTGGATCCCACCAAGCTGACCGACCCAGCTGCGGTGCAGCGCTACCAGGCGGCCCAAAACTCCATCTCCGGGGCGCTCGGCAGGCTGATGGTGGTGTCCGAGAAATATCCGGACCTGAAGTCCAACGAGAACTTCCTGGCCCTGCAGTCCCAGCTCGAAGGCACCGAAAACCGCATCGCCGTCGCCCGGCGCGACTACAACGAGGCGGTGCGCGACTACAACACGACCCTGCGCGTGTTCCCGACCGTGCTCTGGGCCAAGACCATGTACAGCTCCTCCCAGCCCATGCAGCTGTTCGAGGCCACCGCGGCGGCCCAGACCGCGCCGCCGGTGAACTTCAACCTCGGCTATTCATCGGCGCCTGCGGCCGCTCCGGCGGCCCCGGCCGCCAAGTGAGCATCGCCGGCGTCAGCGTCGTACGCGGCCGCGAAAGAGGGTTGATGGCTGCGGCCTTCGCCCTCTTCGCCTTCCTGTTCTGCTTCGCCGTCGCCCACGCCGCCCCGACCTTCCCCAAGCTCACCGGCCGGGTGGTCGATGACGCCCATGTGCTCTCGGCCGATACCCAGCAACAGCTGACCCAGCAGCTGGCCGATCTCGAGGCCAAGACCGGACGGCAGGTCGTCGTGGTCACCCTGCCCTCGCTGCAGGGCGACGCCATAGACGACTACGGCTACCAGCTCGGCCGGGCCTGGGGCATCGGTCAGAAGGGGCAGAACAACGGCGCCCTGTTCATCGTGGCGCCCTCCGAGCACAAGGTCCGCATCGAGGTTGGCTATGGCCTGGAGCCGGTGCTGACCGACGCCCTCTCCAGCGTGATCCTGCAGGAGAAGGTGCTGCCCAAGTTCCGCGCCGGCGACGTCCAGGGCGGGGTCGTGGATGGGACCGCCGCCCTCGTGCAGCAGCTTTCCCTGCCCGACGACCAGGCCAAGCAGAACGTCGCCCAGGCCCAGGCCGCGCCGGTGCGTTCGCGAGGGGCGCACGAGAGCCCGATCACGGTCATCTTCGCCGCCATCATCCTGTTCTGGTTCCTGTCCGCTTTCATCGGCGCGCTCGGCGGCCGGCGCGGCGGGGGCTGCTCGTCGTTCTGGCTCCTGCCCCTGATCTTCTCCGGCAGCGGCTCTCGCGGTGGCTGGGGCGGCGGGGGCTGGGGCGGAGGCGGCGGCTTCGGCGGCGGCGGAGGCTTCAGCGGCGGCGGCGGGTCGTTCGGCGGCGGCGGCGCCTCGGGGGGATGGTGACATGCTGCTGAGCGAAAAGGACCACGAGCAGATCCGCGCGGCGGTCGACGCCGCCGAGAAGCGCACCTCAGGCGAGATCGTCTGCGTCGTGGCGCGCGAGTGCGGCGACTATTTCGAGGTTCCCGTGGTCTGGGCCGTGGCCGTCGCCCTGATCGCGCCGATCCTCGCCATTCTCCTCGGCCTCAGGCCCGACATGATCCAGGTCCTGACGGGAGGCTGGATCGTGGCCAACGCCGGCGGGGCGGACGCCGCGGTCGGCCGGGCCCTGATCACCTATGCCGTCCTGCAGGCGGTGCTGTTCATCGTGACGGCCGTGATCGTCTCGATTCCGCCGATCCGGCGGCTGGTGACCCCGCGCGCCCTGAAGCGCGAGCACGTCCACCGGCGGGCGCTCGAACAATTCGCCGCCCGCGCCTACCACCTGACCGAGGGCGATACGGGCGTCCTGATCTTCGCCTCCCTGGCCGAGCGCCAGGCCATCGTGCTCGCCGATGACGCCGTCGCCTCCAAGGTGAAGCCTGGCGAGTGGGCCAAGGTCGTGGACGCCCTGGTCGCCGGCATGAAGGCCAAGGACGCGGGCGGCGGCTTCGCCCGCGCCATCGGCGTCGCCGCCGATATCCTGGCCACCCACTGCCCGCCCCTGCCCGACAACCGCAACCAGTTGCCCGATACCGTGATCGAGCTCCATTTCTGACCGACGCGGTTCTCCCCGCCTTCCCAGAGCGTGACAGCCGAAAGTATCGTGCGGTTTCGGCGGCCGTCACGCTCTAGAGTCAAACACTGGAGCGCGTTCGGGCGGCGAACCGCATACACTTCGCCTAACGCGCTCCCCGGCCTATGCTGGCGGTTGCGGAGGTGATCGATGGCCCACGGCGCTTTGGATTTGACGGCGGGCGCGGCCGAGGTGATCGGCGCCATGCCTCAGCGCGGCGAGGAGGTGCTGACGCCGGAGGCGCTCGCCCTGATCGCCGCCCTGCACCGCAAGTTCAACGCCCGGCGCCTGGAGCTGCTGGACCGCCGCATCCAGCGGCAGGCCCGCTTCGACGCCGGCGAGAGGCCGGATTTCCTGGAGGAGACCGCCGAGGTCCGCGCCGGCGACTGGAAGGTCGGGGCGATCCCCGAGGACCTGCTCGACCGCCGCGTCGAGATCACCGGCCCGGTCGACCGCAAGATGATCATCAACGCCCTGAACTCCGGGGCGCGGGTGTTCATGGCCGACTTCGAGGACGCCACTTCGCCCACCTGGGACAATCTGGTCGAGGGCCAGGTGAACCTGAAGGACCGTTGGGCCGGGGCGTTGGACTTCACCGATCCCGGCTCGGGCAAGCAGTACGAACTGTCGGATGCTCCCGCGGTGCTCCTGGTCCGCCCCCGCGGCTGGCACCTGCCGGAGGCGCATGTGCTGGTCGACGGCGAGGAGGTCTCGGGCGGGATCTTCGATTTCGCTCTCTATTTCCTGCACAACGCCAAGGCCGCCCTGGCCCAGGGTTCGGGCCCCTATTTCTACCTGCCCAAGATGGAGAGCCATCTGGAGGCGAGGCTCTGGAACGAGGTCTTCGTCCATGCCCAGGAGGCGCTGGGCCTGCCGGCCGGGACCATCAAGGTCACGGTGCTGATCGAGACCCTGCCCGCCGCGTTCGAGATGGACGAGATCCTCTATGAGCTCCGGGATCACATCACCGGACTGAACTGCGGCCGCTGGGACTACATCTTCTCGTTCATCAAGCGGCTGGGCCGCCGGTCGGAGTTCCTGACTCCGGACCGGTCGAGCATGACCATGGGCGAGGCCTTCCTGCGCGCCTATTCCCTGCAGCTGATCAAGACCTGCCACCGCCGGGGCGCCTTCGCCATGGGCGGCATGGCGGCCCAGATCCCGGTCAAGGGCGACCGTC
>CAZTMF010000101.1:0-9113 GCA_964614675.1 uncultured Caulobacteraceae bacterium
CTTCCTTGTGGCTGAAGTACTTGATCGTCTTGGCCGAGACCTGGACGATCACCGGGGCTTCGAGCTCCTCGGCGGCCTTGATCATCGCCTTTGTCGTGCTGAAGTCGACCAGGTTGAAGGCGGCCACCGCGTAGCCCTGCTTCATCGCCTCGCGAAGCACCGGCTTCATATTCACCAACGGCATGCCCGTCTCTCCCTCAAATGGCCAACTGGACCGGCGCACCCTCCTGGCGCCGGCGTCGCATTATACTTTCCCGCCCGAGGTGTCTCGCCTCGAACTTCAGGCGGCGCTCTTGGGCAGGTGGTCATAGATCATCGCTTGAGGCTAGGCCATCTTGATGACAGCTCGGCTTCTACGCCACTCGCGCTGGCTTCACTTCGTGGCGGCGTGGGTCACGTAATAGGCGATGGCCGCGACCTCGTCGGGCTGCATCTGGCCGCCGAAGGCCGGCATCGGGCCTTGGCCGTTGGTCACGCGGTCGGCTACGAAGGACTCCGACAGGTTGGAGTCGCCGTCGAACGCGGGCCCCACGTGCCCGTTGGCCCCGGCGTCGCCCAGGGTGTGGCAGCTTCCGCAGCCATAGTTGGCGAAGACGTCGCGGCCCTTGGCCATCTTGGCGGCGTCGACAGTGGAGACCGCCGCCGCCGTCGCGGCCGGCTGGGCGTCCTGAGCGACGGATGGACCATTCATCGCGGCGAAGGCGATTGCGGCTCCCAGCGCCGCCAACCCAAGTCTGGAAACACTCGCCACAACTCGTGCCGTCACTGAATCTGCTCCTCGAAAAGTCGGTGGTGAAAACCAGGGCCCCGCTTCAGTGTCAACGGCGACCACGGCGAAACGTTGACGTTGTCAAAATAATCGGCGCCCGTTAGGGCAGGCTGCAAAGGCTTTGCGGGTCCGGACGGCAATCCCGCGCCGCTGTGACTGGGGAGAGGAAGTTCCATGGGCTTTGCTGGCAGGGTAGGACTGACCGCGTTGCTGTTGGCTTCAGCGGCGATGGTCGGAGCGGCGGCGGACGCCGCGCCGCAAGCCAAGGCCGAACCTGCAACTACCAAGCCAAAGGCGGCGGCGCCCGCCAAGGCCGCTAGCGCGGCCATCCCCCCCGGCGACTGGCGGACCATTGGCCGCGACCTTGCGCTCACCCGCTTCTCGCCGCTGAAGCAGATCAACCGGTCGAACGTCTCGAAGCTGGCGCCCTCGTGGACCTACCCGCTGAAGAGCGTGAACAGCGCCGCGCCCCTGGTCGTCGGCGGGGTCATGTACTTCCCGGCCGGCTTCCGGGTCGTGGCCCTGGATGCCGACACCGGCAAGGAGGTCTGGGTCTACACCGCGCCGGCGGGCCCGCCCGGCCCCACAGGCCGCGGCGGCGGCTTCTCCGCCCGCGGGGTCGGCTATTGGCCTGGTGACGCCAAGACCCCGGCCCGCATAGTGGTGATGATGGGCGCGAAGATGCTGGCGCTGGACGCCAAGACCGGACAGCCCGTCCCTTCCTTCGGCCAGGACGGCGTGGTCGACGTCGGCGTCTCCTACGGCGGCACCCCGACCATCGCCAACGGCGTCATCGAGATCGGCGCGGCGACCACCGAGGACCCGCTCGGCGTGCCGGGCAACTCCCGGGCCTTCGACGCGCGCACCGGCAAGAAGATCTGGGAGTTCCAGAACGTGCCGGTGATCGGCCAGGAAGGTCACGACACCTGGGGCGAGGTCGGCTGGTGGGGGCGCTCGGGCGTCAACCAGTGGGGCTTCGCCGCGCCCGTCGATGCGGCCAAGGGCATCATCTACATCCCGGTGGGCAACCCCTCGCCCAACTACTGGGGCGGCGACCGTCCGGGGGCCAATCTCTACGGCAACACCATCCTCGCCCTGAACATCAAGACCGGGAAGAAGATCTGGCACTTCCAGACCATCCACCACGATCTCTGGGATTCCGACCAGCCCAGCGGCGGCCCGCTGCTCACCCTGAACATGGGCGGCAAGAAGCGCGACGGCATCGTCGCGGTGAACAAATCGAGCTGGTTCTTCGAACTGGACGCCAATACCGGCAAGCCGCTGATCCCGGTGGTCGAGAAGCCGGTGCCCAAAGGCGACGTGCCGGGCGAGTACTACAGCCCCACCCAGCCCTTCCCCGTGCGGCCGGGTCCGCTCAGCCGGGTCTCGATGACCAAGGCCGACATGGTCACCGCCGACGACACCACGCCCGAGCACGCGGCGGCCTGCCAGGCGATGTGGGACAAGGCTGGCGGCTTCTACAACGCCGGCGCCTACACCCCGTTCATGTTCCACAAGGACGGCGATCCGCCGAAGTCGACCATCCAGTTGCCGGGCGGCACCGGCGGGGTGAACTGGGGCGGCGCGGCGGCCGACACCACCAGCGGCTGGGTCTATGTCAACGCCCAGGCCACCTCGCTGGTCGGCTGGGTCGAGAAGAAGGACCCCAAGGTCAGCTACAGCTTCGATGCGCCCTTCACCGACCAGCCCTATGACCGCGCCAGCGTCGACGGCAAAGGCCCGTTCTTCTCCTTCTCGGCCCCGATCAGCGGCAAGTACGACGAGAAGGGCCGGGGCGTGGGTCCGCAGGCCCCTTGTTACAAGCCGCCGTGGGGCCGGCTCGAGGCGATCGACGCCAACACCGGCACGGTCAAGTGGGCGGTCCCACTCGGAATCATGGACGCCCTGCCGGCCGGCAAGCAGCTGGTCGGCAACTCCGGCAGCGCCGGCCCATCCGTGACCGCGGGCGGCCTGGTGTTCGTCGGCGCCACCAACGACAAGCGCTTCCGGGCCTTCGACTCCACCACCGGCAAACAGCTCTGGGAAGCCACCCTGAGCGGCAACGCCAACGCCAACCCGATCAGCTACGCCGGCAAGAGCGGCAAGCAGTACGTGGCGATCAACGCCTCCGGCGTGATCACGGCCTTCACGTTGCAGTAGGGCTCTCGAGGGCCTCGGAGCGCCGCCGCCTAGGCGTGCGCTGGCGATTGAAGCTCGTCGCGGAGTTTCAACGCGTCCTTGTTCCTGGGGTCCTGGACCAGGGCGGCCCTCACGTGGGCGGCGGCCTCCCCGACCTCTCCGGTTTCGAGCAGCAGCCGCGCGAGCTCGACCAGGAACTGGGCCGGCGGATGGGACAGGCCGGCCATGCGTCTGAGGGCTGCGATGGCGTCGGGCTTGCGCCCGCCGCGCAGCAGCGCCTCGGCGAGGCGGGCGTGAACTTCCTGGTGCAGCGGGAAGATCTCGACGGCGAGGGCGGCCAGCCGCGCCGCCTCGTCCGGCGAGGCCCGGCGGAGCACGCCATCGGCCGCCAGCATGTCGAACACCGTGAAGGATGGGCGGACCATGGTCGCCTCGAGCATGGCCACGGCCCGGTCGACCTTGCCGCGGCCGGCCAGGGCCCGGGCCAGCTGCACGCGCACGTCACACCGGTCGGCGTCAGCGATGGCGGCTGTCTTCAACTCCTGTTGCGCCTCGGCGTAGCGATGCTGCCCGATAAGGGCGATCCCGAGCACCAGCCTGGCGTCAAGGTGGTCGGGCTTCGCGTTGAGCGCCCGGCGCGCCGCCGCCTCGGCGCTGGCGGGGTCGCCGTCGGCGAGGAGCGCGCGAGCGCGCTGATAACCGGCGGACGCTTCGTCGACACCCTCGATGTAGTGGTCGAGCATGTGGCCGACGATCTTGCCGATGAATCCCTGCGACACGTGCACCCTGTCGGCCTTCCAGACCAACGCCGGGTTGGACAGGGTCGCCATCTCGTAGCTGGGGAAATAGTCGATCCCATCCCGCTCCAGGACGGCGGCGTCGCAGACGGCGCGCAGCACCGCTTTGGAATGGGCGTTGGCGATGGTCACGTCGCGGCCGGTGAAGGTGGTGCCCATCGGCACGGGCGAGGTGGTGATCAGCACCTTTGTGCGGGGATTTCGCGCGCGCACCACGTCGATGGCCGCCAGCATGTCCTCCAGGCATTGCTGATAGGAGAGAACCTCCAGCACCCATCGCTCCGGCGTCCGGAGCATGGCCCGTTCGTAGGGCGGGCCGGCGGTGTAGAGGCCCGTCTCGAGATCGCGCCAGGCCTCGATGATGCCGGGAGTCATCATCACGCAGTCCGCGCGGAACGCCGAGCTGAAGATCTCGTAGATATGCTGACGCCGTTCGACGAACCGGAGCCTGGGCACAGCCAGGGCCGGCGCCAGGTCCATGTCGAACCAGCGATCCTGGCCCAGGTCGAAGGCCAGGGGCTCGCAGTCGGCCCACGCGACCTCGCCGTCACGGTCGTAGATCCCGGCCGCCCATTCGAGGCACTGGCGGAAGGCCGGAGGATGGAACCTGTTCATGGCGGCGTTGGGCGTGCCGTCGAACTCCTCGGGCGGAAGCCGGAAGTCTTGCATCGGCACCTTGCAGCCAAGGGCGGCGAGGTTCGCCTCGATGTTCCGTGCGAAACAGCTGCCGATGGTGAAGATCGTCTCGCCCTGGTGCAGCCGGAACGAAGGCGAGACCTGCGGCCAGAGCTCGGTGTTCAGCTCCTCGACAACGTCGCGCCAACGCGCGCGGCGGTTCGCCGACTTCCGGCGCTTGGCTTCGGCGTAGGAGAGGGTCAAGCTCGCGCCGCCTGCCGGCGCTGCTTTAGGCTTCGGTTCGGGCATCCCCGCGCCGGCCATCATCCGCCCCCAAAAGCCATCAAGCCACTAAACCCAGCGTAGCAGTAGGGTCGCAATTCGCAAGCTGGCCGTCTCCGAACGCCGCGTCTCCTTGATCGCGTCCTATTTCGCGCCGCATATGGGTGTCGCCCCCTCGAACTTGGATCTTGGAGGCGCTCCAAACCTCATCGACCTGGGCCATGAAGGTAAGACTCACCGAGATCTCCCTGGAGTGGCTGGCCGACCATAGGATCTTTTTCCAGGGCAAGGGGCTGCAACGCCTGTGCGCCGGGGATCGTCTGGAATTCGCCGACGCCGCCGACGTGGAGCCGTACATCGGCATCTACGGAGGCAATGCGATATGCCCGATGGGCTTCATGTCCTTCAGTCACGCCGCGCTTCCGAAAAAGCTGACCATCGGTCGCTACTGCTCGATCTCCACGGGCCTCATGGCCCATCTGGCCCCACATCCGCTCGACCATGTGTCGACCTCACCGGTGACGCATAATCCCGGGGCCCTGCTGGTGCGGGAATTCCTCGCCGACAACGAGGACGCCCGACCGGCCTTTGCGCCCTTCCCTTCGAAGCCCGCGCCCGTCATCGAGCACGATGTCTGGATCGGCGCCCAGGTAACGGTCCTTCCGGGCGTCAGGATCGCGACCGGGGCCGTGGTCGGAGCGGGAAGCGTCGTGACTCGAAACGTCGGACCTTACGAAATCGTCGGGGGAAATCCGGCGCGGCTGATCCGCAAACGATTTCCAGACGACATCGTCGCCGACCTGCTTGAGTCGGAATGGTGGCGGTACAAGCTCAGCGATTTCGGCGGCCTGGGGCTCGACGAGCCGGCCCAATTCGTCAGCGCGTTCCGCCGGCGGAAGTCGGATCTCGAACCCTACGAACCGCCCAAGACCAAGCTGGCTGAAATCCCGACCTGATCGGCGGCTCACGGGCTCGCACGCACCACGCCGCGCACGAGTTCGAGCACCTTCCGCCGCAGATGGGCTTCGGGGATGCGGGGGAAGGCATGCGCCAGCTCGCGCCCCTCCTCGGATTCCAGGAACACTCTGAGGAACTTCTCCCGCGGATCGGGCGTGATGTGTTCGGATGGGGCGAGCCCCTCGAAGAAGTAGGATATCGGCACGTCCAACAGGCGCGCGACGTCGTAGAGCTTCGAGGCCGAGACGCGGTTGGCGCCGTGTTCGTATTTCTGGACCTGCTGGAACGCGATGCCGAGGCTCGATGCGAGCTGCTCCTGCGAGACGCCGATGGCTTTGCGGCGCGAGCGGATGCGGCCCCCGATATGGACGTCGACGCTCGTGCTCTTGCGACCCTGGCCTTGCACTACGCTCACCTCCGTTGGCGCCGTGACGACGCGGATTGATGGTCGGGCGTTGCGGGAGTCCGTGGCGGAGCGTGGCGGATCTGCAGACCGCCCCCCGACACCCGACCCGGCCGCTCACGTATCGCCCAGCTGAGCTAGAGCTTTGGGGGTATTCCCCCGAACGTCTATCAGGTGAAACCCTGACCGAAGCCAACGCCCCCTCAGGGCGTCTCAGGCCTCGGCCGCGGCCGTCCTCGCTTCGTCGTCGGCGGGCGCCAGCAGCGCCTGCGCGATGTAGTCCCAGAGCGCGGCGATCTCGCCGGCGGCTGCCGGGTCGGTCATCTCCTCGGCGGAGCGGCCGGTCTCGACGGCGGTCTGGTAGACGGCGCGCGAGCGCACGATCACCGGAGCGATGGGCAGGCGCATGTATTCCAGCGCCCTCAGGGCCCGCTTGACCACCGGGGCCTCGACGCCTTCGCGCGCCACCGGAGCCTGATTGACCACGACCGTCGAGGGCTTCTTGAGCCGCCGCACGATGGCGAGGGTGCGGGCCAGGGCCGCGATGTCGAGCAGGGTCGGGCGCACCACCATCACCGCCGCATCAGCCAGGACGATGGCCTCGGAGACGTCCTCGACCGCCCCGGCCGCGGTGTCGATGAGCAGCAGGTCCTTCTTTAGCCCGACCGCGGCCATCTGGGCCGCCAACAGCTTGGACCCCGAGGAGGTGATGCACTCGGGCCCCGGCCCCTGGCGGGCGCTCAGCACCTCGTGCGAGGACGCCTGAGGATCGATGTCGACGACCAGGGTCTTCAGCCCGCGCAGATGCGCCGCGAGGGCGAGATGGGTCGCCACCGTCGTCTTTCCCGAGCCGCCCTTCAGGGCGATGACCGCCAGGGTCCGCAAGGTTCCGTCCGCTCCCTCACATCCGTAGGCGTGCATTTAGCGCCCGCCGCCGGCTTGGCCAGACTGTTCGGGCCGATCCATGTCTGCAATTGGGCGAACCCCTCGGCGCCCGGACGCTACTCCACCGCAGCCAGCTTCCAGCGCACGCGGCCGCCGCGGTCGGCGCGCAGGTGGCCGAGCAGGACCACCTGCAGGCTGGACAGCTGCTGGCCGCCCGAAAAATGGACGTCCGGCTCGACGCGAACGTCGACGGCGTCGTTCCTGAGCCACCAGCCCTTGTTGGAGGCGCCGCGGACCAGGACGCTGCGGTTGTCGCGCGCCACCACCGCCTCGACCTCGGGCGGCAGATGGAAGTGCACGGCGTAGGGGATCACCCGCCCGTCCATGGGCGCGCCGACGGGCGAGAACTGGTCCTCGCCGCGCAGCTCGTCGGCCTTGAAGTCGAGATAGAGACGCCGCTCGTGGCGGATGCCCAGCCCCGCCCAGCCGTCGTGGCCGAAGTCGACCCAGATCCCGGCGTCCGAAGCCGAACGCCGGACCTCCACCTGGCGGACGCCGCCGACCAGCCGCGGACCCAGCATGCGCCCGGTCCAGCCGGACAGCGGCGCGCCGGCGGATTCATGCGCCAGGGCGACCGTCGAGCCGCCGTCGGTCAGGCGCAGCGCCTGGGAGCGGATGGCCTTCGGGCTCCAGCCGGAATTGGTCACCAGCCGGTCGTGACCGCAGACGATCTCGACGGCGCCGGGCTGGGCGCAGGCCGTCTCGCTGAAGGGATCGGGCGCAGGCCGGCCGACGTCGATCATCACCTGGATGGTGCGGCCGACCAGGCGCTGGTAGCCGGCATAGGGCGCCTCGGCGGGGGGCGCTCCGCCGGGAGCCTCGTCGGGCGCGCGGGCGGCGGCGACCCGCGCCGCGTCGGACTCCTCGCCCCCCTGGAAGCAGGCGAGCCTGCCGTCCGGCAGGGTGAAGAACCGCAGGGCCGCGCGCAGGCGATGGATGGCTTGGACGACCACGTCGGGCGCGTCCAGGCCGCGCCGCTCCAGGCCGTCGACCAGGGCGAGGAGGTCCAGCAGCAGCTCCAGGCCCGCCTCCGGCGAGCGCGAGGCATGGCCCCCGTCCGCCAGCACCGTCCGGGGGATCAGGCGCGCCAGCCGCGGCAGGGCGCGGGCCAGCAGCTTCTCGCCAGCCCGCCCGGCGACGGCGGTCCCGGCCAGGGCGGCGGCGCAGGCGCGCTCGGCGGCGCGGCCCGCCGGGTGGTCGGCGATCAGCAGCTGGCGGGCCTGCCGGGCAAGCAACTCGGCCAGCATCTCCACCTCGGCCTCCGAGGCCAGGGCGACGATGGGCCCCAGCGCGCAGGTCAGGTTGACCACCCGGCGGTCGAGCACCTCGCCGCTCCAGGCGAAGCTGGACCAGCGGCCGAACAACAGACGCCATTCCTCGATCAGCCTGAGCGCCTCGCGCCCGCCCTCCACGCCCTGGGTCAGGAGGTCCCTGAGCCAGACGAACTGATGCAAGGCCTCGGCGAAGGCGCGGCTGGGGTTCGGCCGGTTCCAGGGATCGCCGCCCCGGCCGATCATCATGGTCTCGCCGGCGAAGGCGAAGACGCCGGACAGCAGCGCCCGTCCCGCCACCGTGTCAGCGGGACGCGGATCTCGGGGAAAGGCGGCGACGCCCTGGGCCTTCGGCCCCAGCAGCCTCGCCAGATGCGGCGGCGATCCGAACCACTCCGTCCGGCCCTGGCGCGCCATGGCCGCCAGCATGGCTTCGAGCCAGAGCCGCGCCCCGCCGCGAGCCGAGCCGGGAGTGGCGTCCGCCATCGTCGCCGATCATTCCCCTCTCAGCGCGGCGATGTTGCGCGCGTACGCTTGCGGGCCGCCCTTGAACACGGCGGTGCCGGCGACCAGGGCCGTGGCCCCGGCCTCGATGCAGAGGGGGGCGGTGTCGGGTGCGACCCCGCCATCGACCTCGAGCACGATGTCGCGGCCGGAGGCGTCGATCATCTGGCGCAGCCGGGCGATCTTCTTCAGCTGGCCCCGAATGAAGGCCTGCCCCCCGAAGCCCGGGTTCACCGACATCACCAGGATCACGTCGACGTGGTCCATGACCCACTCGATCGCCTCGACCGGTGTCGAGGGGTTCAGCACCACGCCCGCCTTGGCCCCGATCTGACGGATGTGCTGCAGCGATCGGTCGAGGTGCGGCCCCGCCTCGGGGTGGATGCTCAGGACGTCCGCCCCCGCCTCGCGGAAGGCGTCGAGGTAGGGAT
>CAZTMF010000102.1:0-5879 GCA_964614675.1 uncultured Caulobacteraceae bacterium
TGAAGCAGAAGACCAAGGATCTGTTCTTCCACGATAACAAGACCGACAAGGTCTATAACTGCGGCCAGCCGGGCCTGCCCCGCGTGGGGGCGCCCCAGCGGATCGTCGAGAACGGCAAGGAGATGGTCTTCCTCTATGCCGACCTCGCCGGCATGGTCTGGCGGCTGATCCCCATCGGCGGCAAAATGCCGACCGGCAACGATCCGTCCTACTACGGCGACTCCGAGGCCCATTGGGTGGGCGACACCCTCGTCGTGCACACGACGAACCTCAACGAGGACACCTGGCTGGGCGAATTCGGCTACGTCCATTCCGACAAGATGGAGGTGACGGAGAAGCTCACCCGCGTGGGCGACACCATCCGCTACGACGTCACGGTGTCCGACCCCGGCGTCCTGAAGGCGCCCTGGGTCAAGCCGACGGTGATCATGCGCCTGGAGAAGGACAACGAGATCATCGAGCCGCCCGTCTGCCACCTGGACCCGCTGCTGGAAGGCGACACGAACATTCAGGACGGTCAGTTCCACATCCAGCGGTTTTGACTGGAGCACGTCGAGACAAGGTGCGGTCGCCGGTCGCCTGGTCAGGACTCAAAGCTCGGTTGAGTTTCAAAGAAAAGTCACGCTAGTTTGCCGGCAAAGGCTGAACTGCCTCGATCCTGATCGACGCCTGTTGGCCCTCAGGGGGAACTGATGGCGCGGGACCATCTGGGCCTGTTCGACACGCCGCCGGACCGGCGACAGATCCGGCTCGGTCTCGCGATCGTCGGCCTGATGTTCGTCGCCCTCCTCTGCATATTGCCAGTGCGTGACCTTCGATTGCGCCAGGTCGATGCATTTGTGCCCATGACCGACGCGGTCATGTTTGTCGGGGAGCTCATCACCGCCACCCTGCTTTACGCCCAGGCCGCCGTCTTCCGCTCGCGCGCCCTGACCGTTCTGGGCACAGGCTACCTGTTCACCGCGTTGCTGCTCGTCCCGCACGCGCTCACGTTTCCGGGCGCCTTCGCCCCGTACGGATTACTTGGCGCCGGGGTCAACACGACATCCTGGATCGCATTGTTCCGGCGGGTGGCGTTTCCCCTCTCCGTCATCCTCTATGTCTGGCTCAGGCGGACGGATTCGGCAGCGACGCTCGAAGCAGATCGGCCAGAAACGAAAACATTAGAGTGGTCGCTTGCAGCTTGCGTCCTGGCTTCTGCGATCACCGTGCTGACTACGGCCGGCAAGAACTGGATGCCGCCATTATATATAGATCATGTCAGTCTGATCTATAGTTATTCGGTCACCTATGAATCCGGAATGTTTGCACTTTACCTCGTTGCGACGATCATACTCTTGCGGCAATGCAAGTCAGTGCTCGACATTTGGCTGCTGGTCGCGTTCGCCGGCTGGCTGATCCAATCTGTGCTGATCATGACGCTGCATGGCCGGTTCACGGCTGGCTGGTATTCGCTCTACGTCTTGTTCGTCTTCTCCCATCTCGTCGTGATGCTGGCCTTGATCGCCGAGTCCAATCGGCTCTACGCGCGGCTGGCGCTGTCGACATCGGCGTGGACTCGGGAACGTGAAGCCAGGCTGATGTCGCTGGACGCCTTGGCGGCCGCAATTTCCCATGAAGTCGGCCAGCCGCTCGCCGCTGTCAGCACCCACGCGGGCGCCGGCCTGAACTGGCTCACGCGCGAACCGCCGGATGTCGATCGGGCCATCATGTCGCTACGCGCCACCGTCGAAGCCGGGCATCTCACCAGGGAGGTCGTCAGGAGCATCCGCGCGACGTTCGCCAAACGACCGGGCGTAAGAACCGAGTTCTGCCTCAACGACCTGGTGCGCGCGACCGCGTCGTCGCTGGACCGGGAGCTGGCTGGCGAGAAGGTCGTGCTGGAGCTGGCGCTGGATGAGTCTCTGCCGTCGGTTCTCGCCGATCGGGTCCAGATGCAGCGGGTGCTCGTGAACCTGTTCACCAATGCGATCGAATCCCTGGGCGCGACGCGGGGTCGACCGCGACGCATTTCGCTCCGCTCTGCCCCGCTGGACGGCCAGGACGTGCTGCTCGAGGTCAGCGACAACGGAGCCGGCATCGCGCCCGACGAGATGGGGCGCATCTTCGAGGCCTTCTTCACGACCAAGGCGACCGGCACGGGCCTCGGCCTGTCGCTCTGCCGCACCATCGTCGAAGCGCACGGCGGACGTCTCTGGGCCTCGCACGGCGAGGACTGCGGCGCGACCTTCCACCTGCAGCTGCCCAGCGGGGGCATGCCTGCGCATTGAAGGTCGACCTGGTGACGACCGGGGCCCAGGACAAGTCAGTGCGGATTCGAAGCAAGAACCACGAACCTCACGAACCTCACGAACGGGCCACGTTCATCGAGGGCGCAGTCGGTCCCGAGGTAGACTGTTCGTGAGGTTCGTGAGGTTCGTGGTTTCTCTTCCACGACAGCGCCAACCTGTCCTGGGTCCCGGCCGTAGCCTGTCCTCGGGCCGGCATTCGCCGGACCCGGGGGCCGGGATGAGCGGAATGCATAGAACTCGCAGGACCAATTGAGTCTGGACCCTGGCGCCGGGTAAGCCTCTGGGCCTGGAACGCAAGGGGAGGTTGGCCGGTGCGCAAGGTGGTGATCGTCGGGGCCGGGGCCATGGGATGCCTGTTCGCCGCGCGGATGGTGGAAGGGGGCGCGGACGTCACCCTGGTGGACGTCGACAAGCCGCGGCTGGAGGCCCTGGCGCAGGACGGCGTCAGCCTCAGCGACGATTCCGGCGAGCGGGTCGTGCCGGTGAAGGCGGGCCTGGCGGCCGAGATCGGCGGGCCCGTGGACCTGATCCTGATGTTCACCAAGGGCCTGCACACCGCCGCCGCGGCGAAGTCGGTGGCGCATCTGGACGGCGGCCAGACCTGGGCCCTGACCCTGCAGAACGGCGTCGGCAACGCCGAGGTGATGGCCGAGGTGTTCCCGCCGGGCCGCGTGCTGCACGGCATCGCCGAACTGCCGGCCGACCTGCATGGCCCGACCACGGTCTCCTCGCACGGCAAGGGGGCGATCAGGCTCGGCGGCTATACCCCAGCCGCCAACGCCGGGACGCCGATGGCGGTCGAGCTGCTGACCAGGGCGGGCTTCGAGACCATCGCCGATCCCGACGTCGAGGCGGCGATCTGGGAGAAGCTGGCCTTCAACGCGGCGCTGAACTCCCTGGGCGCGGTGCTCGGCATGACCAACGGCCAGGTGGCCGACTCGCCTGGCCGCCGCATCGCCTACGCCATCGCCTCTGAGACCGCCGAGACCGCCTCGGCCAAGGGCATTCGCGTCGACGCCCAGGCGATCCGCGACAAGATCGACTACGCCCTGGCCCACCATCGCGGGCACAAGGCCTCGATGCTGCAGGACCGGCTGGCCGGACGGAAAACCGAGATCGAGACCATCAACGGCGCGGTGGTCCGGGCGGCGGAGGCCCTGGGCGTGGCCACGCCCGTCACCTCCGTCCTCGCCGACCTGATCCGCACGATCGATCAGTATCAGGGCTAGGCGAAGCTGCGGCGTGCCTTCGCACTACCGCCCCCGTTCCCAGAACGGGGGAGGGGGACCGCACGCCGAGGCCCGCGATAGCGGGCCATAGAGCGGGTGGTGGCGGGGGCAAGTTGCCGGCCGAAGGCTCGCAGCCGCGATTCAGTGCGTGGGGCTCGCCCCCTCCACCACCCGCTCTTCAACCGGCATGCGCCGGCTTCGGCGGGCGGTCCCCCTCCCCCGCTGCGCGGGGGCGGTAGTGGGAAATGGCGGAGGCCCTTTTCGCCCTCCGTCCCAATCTTGGCGCTCCGGCTTGCTTTCGCGCGGCTTGGATCGAAGTCTGCCGCGGAACCATCGGGGTAAACCCATGAGCGGACAGGCGACGCGCAGGTCGTTGCTGGCGCAGGCCGCGGGCCTCGGCGCGGCGCTGGCCTTCGGCCGGGGCCGTGCACAGGCCGCCGCCGGGCCTCGCACGGAACGGCGCGACCTCTATCCGCAGGGCGTGGCGTCCGGGGATCCGGCGCCGGACAGCGTGATCCTGTGGACGCGCCGCGCGCCCGACGCCGGCGCAAGCGCGCACCAGCTGATGGTGGAGGTCTCCGGTGACGAGCGCTTCTCGCGCATCGTCGCGCGCGGCGACGTGGGCGTGAGCGCGGCGACCGACTGGACGTGCCGGTTCCTCGCCGCCGGCCTGAAGCCCGCGCGCGCGTACTGGTATCGGTTCGTCGACGAGGCGGGGAACATGAGCCGCGTCGGCCGCACGCTCACGGCGCCGGCGCCGGACGACGACCGTCCGGTGCGGTTCGCCTTCGTCAGTTGCCAGGACGTCACCATCGGCGCGCTCAACGCCTACCGGCGCATGATCTACGAGGACGTGCGGCGGCCCGGCCCGGAGCAATTGAGCTTCGTGCTGCATCTCGGCGACTTCATCTACGAGATCGTGAAATATCCCGAAGACGCGCCCGGCGGCACAGATCGCGGCCGGCGGCTTCGCGACATCGTCCGCTACCCGCACGGCGAGAAGCTGCGCAAGTTCAACTTCCCGACCGATCTCGACGACTACCGGGCCGCCTATCGGGGCTATCTCACCGATCCCGACCTGCAGGACGCCCGCGCGCGCTGGCCCTTCGTGGCCATGTGGGACAATCACGAGTTCTCGTGGAAGGGCTACCAGAGCGCCCAGCAGCTGTTCAACGATCCGCCGCGGCCGGGGCAAAGGCTGAAGATCGCCGCCGCCCAGGCCTGGTACGAGTACCAGCCGGCGCGGGTGATCAAGCCCGGGACAGGCGACGCGTTCGAGGCGCCGGCCGTCGCCAACACGCCGCTCACCAACTTCGATGCGCGCGGCGTCAGCCAGGAAGCCAACAACCTCGCCGCCATCGGTGCGCTCAGGGTCTATCGCGCCTTCCGGTTCGGCAAGAACATCGACCTGATCCTGACCGACAACCGGTCTTACATGGCGCCGCCGGTCAACGACCAGGACGTCCCGACCTTCGACTTCGGCGCCAACACCCGGGAGGTGAACGACATCCTGGACCAGGGCCGCGCCTACGCCGGTGGCCGCCCGCCGGCGACCATCCGCGTCGGCGACAAGGAGGTCGCCAATCCGCAACGCGACGCGCCGCCGCAGTCCTATCTGGGCCTCGAACAGATGGCCTGGTTCAAGGAACGCCTGCGCGCCGCGCGCGCGCCCTGGAAGATCTGGGGTCATTCCTTCGGCACGCTCGCCCAGCGCACCGATCCGCAGAACCTGCCGCCCGAGTTCGCGGCGACCTGGCCTAGCACCGAGTACGGCTGGTTCGAGCACCGCAACACGGTCGAGCACGCCGAGATCTTCGGCATGGTGCGCGCCGAAGGCATCACCGGCCTCGCCATCGTCGCCGGCGACAAGCACTCCTTCTGGGCCGGCTATCCCAGCGAGGACCTGCCGCCGCATCCCTTCGAGCCCGTGGGCGTCGAATTCATCGGCGGCTCGATCACCTCACAGGGACTGGCCGAAGTGCAGGAGCTGACGATGAAGCACGATGAGCCCCTGCGCCCGTTCTACATCCACGACCGGCCGGGCGGCGCCATGCAATGCGCCTTCAACACCACGATCCTGCACGGCGTGCGCGCGGCGCTGGCGCTGCGCGACACCGACGATCCGGCCAGAGCCCGCGCCGCGCGCAATCCGGAGGTGTCGCCGCACCTGACCTTCACGGACTGGGGCGGACACGGCTACGCCACGGTGCGCGCCTCTCCGCGCGAGCTGGAAACAGAATTCGTGTGCATCCCCCGGCCGTTCGAGCGCGCCGCGACCGAAGACGGCGGCCCGCTGCGCTACCGCGTGGTGCACCGCGTCGCCCTGTGGGGGCCGGGCGAGCGCCCACAGATGCGGCCC
>CAZTMF010000102.1:5889-9054 GCA_964614675.1 uncultured Caulobacteraceae bacterium
CCCGAGGTCGTCGAGGGGGACGCCGGGCTTTCGATCTGAAACGAACCGGGGGGCAAAGCGCCCTTCCCGTCTCAGTCCGGAATCCGAGGCGCGGGATCGTCTCCCGGCCCCTGGGCGGCGCGAGAGACGGCGATCCCCTCGATGATCCGGCGCGCAAGCCCGACCGCCGGCTCCTGGGCGCGGAACTCCAGGGAGGTCAGGGCGCCGTCGAAGACCCCCTGGACCTCGCCCGCCTCGAGGAGCCTCTTCCGCTCCAGCGCCTCGATCAGCCCCTTGAGCAAGGCCAGGGCGGCCAGGGCCAGGGCCCTCTCCTCGTCTTCCTTACGGCTCTTCTCCATCTCGTCCTTCCTGGGTGTCACCGGAACCGCGGCTCTCCAGTCGATCGAGCCGTCAGCCATAGAATTCGTGATCTTCGTTGTAGCCGCCTTGCCCGGCGCCGAGGTGGGCGAAGTCGTGGACGAACTCTATGGCCGCGATCCATTTGACCATCTTGTAGCCGAGCTCGTTTTCGCACCTCAGCCGAAGCGGCGCGCCGTGGAGGACGTTCAAGGGCGCGCCGTTCATCTCGTAGGCGAGGAGCGTCAGCTCATGGCGCATGTTCGAGAGATCATGGACGTCGTAATAGCGTCCGCCGTCGGCGCCATCGGCCAGGGAATAGAAGACGGCGTAGCGGGCCTCCGGCGTCGGCCGGACCAGGCTCAGGATGTGGCGCATCGGGACGCCCGCCCATTTGGCGACGCCGGACCAGCCCTGGATGCAGAAGTGGTCGGTGATCTGCTCCTGCTTCGGCATGGCCATCAGGTCGGAGAGCGAGAACGCCTGTGGCGCCTCGACCAGGCCGGTGATCCGAAGCCGGTAATCGGCGAAGGCGCCGGCGGCCAAGGCCTCGAAGGCCTGCGAATTGGGCATCGTCCCGTTCGGCCAGAAATAGGGCGAGATGTCCTTCTCGGTGAACTGCGCCTTCGGATCCGCGCGTTCAGCCAGCCTCCTGAGCCAGCCCAGCATGAACCGGCCCGTCCGCTGCACCAGCCGGGCGTGTCGCCGCGTGAACGGCGAGGCCATCAGCCAGGCCGCGGTCATGACGGCCATGGCCAGCAGGAACAGCGGGAGGCCTGTCCAGGCGTCGGTCTCGACGCCCGCGAACATGTGGTTCGTGTTCTCCCGCAGGCCGGTGACGAACACCATGATCCCGTGCATCAGGATGAAGACCACGAACCACGCGAACGACAGGAAGTGGACCGACCGCATCGCCTGGCGGTTCAACACCTTGCCGAACGCGCCCAGATTGTTGGCGATGGCCGGGCTCTGCATCAGCCCGGTGGCGATGGAGACCGGCGCCGCGACGAAGACGGTCAGGAAATAGCTGAGCTGTTGCAGGCCGTTGTAGCGCGTCCAGCTGTGATCCACCGGGAAGTTCAGCGAGGCGTACTGGATCGCGGTGGACAGGGCGGCCGGAAACACCTCCCAGGTCAGGGGCACCAGGCGTCGCCACTGGTCGGTGGCGAACAGCAGGCCATAGAAGACCAGGCCGTTCGCCGCCCACAGCATGTTGACGGAGAAGTGCCACCAGCGGGACAGACCCAGCGTATGGCGCTCGCCCGGTATCCCCAGCCAGGCGGGAAGGGTCACGGAGTCGTCCTTGGCGGTCCAGATCCGGCCCTTGGGAACCGGAACCTGGAAGCGGAACCAGTCGGTTCCGGGCGTGCAGTCCCGCCTCCAATAGAGCCGCGGGTGATCGGCAAGGATCTGCAGCCCGGCCCTGATGATGAACAGCATGAAGACCATGTTCAGGAAGTGCTGAAGCTGCAGCCACCAGGGAAAGCCGGAATCGACCGAGGGGGCGGCCTGGGCGATGCCCGGGTGCCGGACGATGAAGGTTTTCACCTGGGGCAGCTCGCGAAGGCTCTGCGCCAGCGCGATCAGGCCCACGAGCGCCGCCGCTCCGATCGGCAAGGCCCAGAGCACGCTGATCCAGCGCCGGCCGAGCCGCACGCGCGGGACGATGCCCGCCTGCGGCGCCATCCAGTGAGCCGACAACAGGCGATCGTCGGCGTCGGTCAGGGCGCGCTCCAAGGGCTCGCGCGCGCCGGTCGTCGAAGGAGGCTCATCCATCCAGGCGCCTTTCCAGGCGATCAGCGGCCCTCATCGCCGCCGCCGCCCTTCAGCCGGGTGAGCGCGCGCCCCAGGTGCATGGCGATGTGGTCGGTCTTGCTGCTCTTGATCTCGTACTGCGGGGCCTCGGGGCTCGCGTGGTGGGTATAGCCCTTGTAGTCCACATCCCGGACATGGACGCGGATGATCGTGCCGCTGACCCGGCCCGCCTCCGAGTTCCAGCTCACCCGATCGCCGACCTTGAACCGCTTCGCCATCAGGGCCGCCCGGCGCCAGCTTCGCCGATCTCCGGCCGGAGAGCCCCGCGCGCCGCCGCGAGCCGGACCTTGCGGTCCAGGTCCGCGCGCTCCCCGGCGGTCAGGCGACGCGGCCGGGCGATCGGCTGGCTGGTCGCGGGGTCGAAGAACGGGTTGTTGCGATAGTCGCCCGTGAGCCGGGCGGCGACGATCCGGGACGCCATGCGCCACAGCATGGCCGGGATGTTCACCTGCCGGACCCGGGAAAGGTCGCCGCGGCCGAACCTGGTCCAGACATGCCCGGACGAGGGGCCGAGCACCGCGTCGGCCTGATCGCTCTGCTGCACCGTCAAGGAGATGAACGACAGCTTCGCCGTGTGGTAGGTCCCGGCGACCGGCGTCCGGCAGCGCGCGCAATACCAGCGCAGCAGCGGGCGGGCCGTGACCTGCACGCAGGCGAGCAGATCCTGGCCGCGGGCGAGACGGACAGCGGACGCCGGCAGCTGGTAGGCATCCATGCCGCCGTTGGCGTCCAGGACATCGTCGGCGCGACCCAGAAACATCAGGTAGGCCTGGCAATCGTCGCAATGGCAGATGTAGCGAATGCCGGATCTTGGCGTGGTCTCGCTGATGCTCCAGGCCACGCCGTTGCAGGCGCAGGTCAGGTCGAGGCGAGGCATGGGGGGTTCCGGTCTTGGGGACACGATGCCTATCCCGCTAGCGTTGCCGCGATAAGGCGCAGCCGGGAAATAGGTATCCTGTCCCCGTGCTGCACGGGATTCGGCGCCCCCGCCGCTCAGCCTCGGCCAGAATGGCC
>CAZTMF010000103.1:0-9001 GCA_964614675.1 uncultured Caulobacteraceae bacterium
GGAACACCAGCTCGGTGAACGGCAGGTCGAACAGCGCTTCGACCTCCTCCAGCGTCCAGTCGTGGCGCGGCAGGGCCGGATCGGAAAAGCGGGCGGGGGCGTTCATGCCGGACTCCGTGGCGACCTGGATCGCAATAGCAAGCCGGCGAGGCGCCTCAAAGCGCGGTCAGCTGGCGGCCAGCGCCGCGTGCGCGTCCCTGCGGATGCGTTCCACCATGGAAAACAGTCCGTTGGAGCGCTGGGCGGTCAGGGCGCCGGAAAGCCCCAGCCGCTCGTAAGCGCCTTGAGCGTCCACGTTCAGGATCGCGTCAGGTGCGCGGTCCGAATAGAGGCGCAGCAGGATGGCGATCAGGCCACGCACAATGTGAGCGTCGGAGTCCCCACGGAAATGAAGAGCACCCCCCGCCGCCGGTTCGGTGACCAGCCAAACCTGGCTGGCGCAGCCGCGGACCTTGTTCGCGTCCGTGTGCTCGGTCTCGGCCAGAGGCTCCAGGGTGCGGCCGAGATCGATGATGTAGCGATAGCGGTCCTCCCAGTCGTCGAGGAGAGCGAATTCCTCGGCCAGGTCTTCCAGCGCCGCCTCGGCTGTTTGGGTGGTCATCACCGGGCACTTAGGGGCGGCAGGGCCCGGCCGCAATGCGAACGATGACGCGGGTCACCGGGTCCATGTCCCGCTATGATCCAGCCGGAGGGCGGGCGATTCGGCTTCCGTCCACAGTTTCGCAGGGGCCGGGGTCGCGCGGCGATTGTGCGACCTATGGCGGCCCCTATCCGGACGATAAGGTTCGCGAGGGGGAGCCCTGGCCCGATCCAATTGTGACTGACTCAAGCGCTCTTCTGGACGAAGAACAGGCTCGCGCTGCCGACGAGCTTCACGACGTCCTTGTCTGGCACGGCGCCTGGGCCGGCATGGTCCTCCTGTGTCTGGCATTCCTGGTGGCCGGCCTTCGCGGCGCGCCCTGGCCGGTGGTGCTGGCCCTCCTGATCGGCGCGGCCCCGGGAGTCAGCGTCATCCTGCTGAACCGCAACGACAGCCCGGCGCGGCGGGCGGGACTGCTCGGCCTCTGGGGCGGCTGCGCGGTCGCCGCGAGCCTGACCGTCGGGGGCCTGTCGGGCCCGCTGGCCGTCTGGTGCCTCGCGCCCGCGGCCGCGGCGGCGGTGTTCGGCGGATCGAGCCTGCTGGCCGAGGGCGCGGCCCTGTCGCTGGTGGCCGCGGCCATGACCGCCCTTGTGGGTCTCGCCGGCCTCGCTCCGCATCCGCCCGAGGGTCCTCTCAGCTTCTGGACCGGTCTGATCGGCGTCCTGACCACAGGCCTTGGTCTCGCCGCGGGCCTCCTGATGGCGCGCCGGCGCGCGGGTCGGCTCCAGGCGCAGCGCAAGGCGGCCGAGAGCGGGCTCGAGCGCCTCCTGTCCGAGCAGCCGCACCTGGTGCTCGCCCTGGACGTTGGAGGGCGGGTGGCCTCGGCTTTCGGCTACGCCCCCGAGGGCGTCGACGCCGCGAGCCTCCCCGGGCGCGGGGTCGCCGAGATGGCTGTGCAGCGGGATCAGACGGCCGTGTCGGCCGCCTTCGCCTCGGCGGTGATCTCCGGCGCCTCGTCCTGCATCTTCGCACCTGCGGACGCACCCGACCGCACCTGCGTCCTGGACTTGCGGCGCTCGGCCGCCGACCGGGTCGCCGGGGTGCTGCGCGACGCAACCAATTCCGCCTCGCGCGAGGCGGAGCTGATCGCCGCGCGCGAGGCGGCCGAAAGCCTGAACGCGGGCAAGTCGCGGTTCCTGGCCAATATGAGCCATGAGCTGCGCACGCCGCTCAACGCCATCATGGGCTTCTCCGACGTGATGCGTTCCAAGCTGTTCGGCGAGCTGCCACCCAAGTACGGCGAGTACGCCGAGATGATCCACGACGCCGGCGAGCATCTGCTCGACCTGATCAACGACGTCCTCGACATCTCCAAGATCGAAGCCGAGCGCTACGAGCTGCACCGAGAGCTGATCGACGCGCGCGAGGCGGTGTCCAGCGCGCTCAGGCTCACCCGGCTGCAGGCCGACCGGAACGGCATCTCGCTGCGCGGCCTCCTGCCCTCGGAGCCGCTCGATGGGGACGCCGATCCGCGCGCGATCAAGCAGATCGTGCTGAACCTGATCTCCAACGCGCTGAAGTTCACGCCCCGCGGCGGCTCGGTGACGGTGGCCGCGCACGGCTATGGCGAGGACCTCGAGATCGTGGTCTCTGACACCGGCGTCGGCATCGCAGAGGCCGACCTCCAGCGCATCGGCCGTCCCTATGAACAGGTCGGCGACGCCGCCCAGAAGACCCGCGGCACGGGGCTCGGTCTCTCGCTGGTGCGGTCCCTGGCCGAGCTGCACGGCGGAAGCATGTCGATCGAGAGCCGGCTGGGGGAGGGCACCTCGGTGAGGGTGCGGATGCCGGTGCTGGTTCCGCCCGCTCCCATCAGCGCCGAGATCATCGCCTTCCCGCCGGGGCGGTAGGCTACCGGGACCCGGCCGCCAGGAACGCCTGGCCCGCTGCGAAGTCGCCGACTTCGACATAGGCTCGCCGCGCCCTGCCCCCGGCGCGATCCTGGATCAGGAACACCAGCGTCGCCGCCTCGCGGGGATCGAGACCCGCCAACGCCTGGGCGGCGGCGGCCGGGAAGCGGAAGGCCACGCCCGAGGTCGATCCCTTCGGCAGCAGCGACTTGTCGGCGTCCTCACGGGTCTCGGCGGTGAACGCCAGGACGGCGGACCGCGGCGGCGCACGCTCGGTCAGGGGCAGCCTAGCCCAGGTCGCGACGCTGGCGGCCTGCAGATAGGGTTCGGGCGCGCGGGAGACGTCGCGCACCATCAGCTGGGCGGAATAGGGGGTCTGGTCCTCACCGAAATCGCCGACGGCCAGCAGCTCGGCGGGGTGGCCGTAATCGCCGGCCAGGCCGAACATGACGGGGCTCGAACCGGCGGCGGTGGGCTGGGACAGCCGCCATATCGTCGTGCGCGTGGGCAAGGAGCGATCGGCCTGCCAGGCGACGTCGTCGCCAGGGAAGGTCATGCGGATCAGGCGGCTGTAGCCTTCGAAGGCGGTCCTGACCCGCGCGGAAGCGACGGCCAGGTCCTTGGAGCTGCAGGGCAGGCCGGTCTGCTTGGCCACGGCTTGGACGGCCAGGGCGCGCAGGCTGGCGTTGGAGGCCCCGGCGCGCAGGGCCGCGCCCCGGGCCTGGGCGGCAGCGGCGGCGAGCGCCGATCCGACGGTGGGCGTGAAAAGATGGCAGCGTGCGTCGGCAGCGCGCATCAGCGACCGATCGTAATAGGCCTCCGATCCGGGCGTGGCGGCGTCCGACGCGCCCGCCAGAACCAGGGCCGCCGCCAGGATGGCTGGCTTCAGGCGCTGGCGCCGGGCGCGCTTCGGGACGATATCTCTGAGGGGCGGCATGCGGCCGTCACCATAGGCGCCGGCCCTTGCCGGAGCGTTACGGCGGACATGCTCATTTGATCCTTTCCACCGACATCTGGGTTTCGGCGCTGATCCGGCGGGCGGAGCTGGCCGGCGCCTTCGCCGTGGTCGTCCGCAAGGGGGACCCGCGCGCGGGGGCTGTGCTGGTCAAGACCCTCGACCGCCGAAAAGGTCAGGTCCGGCTCTACGCCGAGGCGACGGCGCAGGACGGCGAGCGGATCTGGATGCGGCCGGCCCACGCCGAGGACGAGCGCGAGCTCGATGCCTATGTGGAGCGCGCGATCAGGGTAGATCCCGATATCTGGGTCGTGGAGATCGAGGATACCGAGGGCCGTCATTTCCTGACCGAGGCTGTCGACGACAGCTGAGCCGTACCCCACATTTACCTCGTCTTTACACCCGCCTTAAAGCCTGGAGGGCCAAACTCGCCGCGGTCTCCAGTATGGGAGGGTGCGGCCGTGTATTTCCTGCTCAACGACGTGGTCCTGACGCTCGAGCTCCAGGTGCTGACGCCGCCGATGATCGCGCGGCGGTTCTCGGCGCTCACCCTCGACTGCGTGCAGAAGCTCGGCCAGGAGATCTTCGCCGAGGAGCCGCGGCTGCAGCATCGCCGCCTGGAGCGCGCCAAGCGGCTGGCGGCCCTGATCATCTCCAAGGCGCCAGACGTGAACGCGGCCCTGTTCGTCGCCCCCGCCCGCGGCTGCCGCTTCGACCAGGTGGCCGTGCGCATGGCGAGCCTGGACCTCGCCCTGCTGTCGCGCCTGCACGTCGAGCAGCAGTCCGGCCGCCTCACCTCCGCCGTCGCCGACAAGCTGGTGTGGGCCCAGGCCGCCTAGAGGACTTTCGGTTCCGGCCGTGACAAAGCGGCGCCCGACCATTAGGTCCGGCGCCCATGTCCACCCATTCCCCCGCCGCCGAGGCCGCCCGGCGTCGCACCTTCGCCATCATCTCGCACCCTGACGCAGGCAAGACGACGCTGACGGAGAACCTCCTGCTGACCGCGGGGGCCATCCGCCTCGCCGGCGCCGTGCGTGCGCGCGGTGAACAGCGGCGCACCCGTTCGGACTGGATGAAGATCGAACGCGAGCGCGGCATCTCCGTCTCGGCCAGCGTCATGACCTTCGAGCACGACGGTCTGATGATGAACCTACTCGACACCCCGGGCCACGAGGACTTCTCGGAAGACACCTACCGCACCCTGACCGCGGCCGACGCGGCGGTGATGGTGCTGGACGCGGCCAAGGGCATCGAACCCCAGACCCTGAAACTCTTCGAGGTCTGCCGCCTGCGCGACATCCCGATCCTGACCTTCATCAACAAGATGGACCGCGAGGCCCAGGATCCCTTCGCCCTGCTGGACGAGATTGCCTCCAAGCTGGCCCTGGATCCGGCGCCGCTGTTCTGGCCGGCCGGCTCCGGTTCGCGCTTCAAAGGGATGGTCGACCTGAAAGCCCAGCGCTTCCTGCCCTTCAGCCGTCGGCCGAGCGAGATACCGCACGGCGAGCCGGTGGCGCTGCAATCCAACGCCGTCGTCCAATACCTCGAACCCGAGGAGCAGGAGGAGGCGATGGAAGGCGCCATGCTCGTGCAGGAGGCCGCCAAGCCGTTCGATCCTCAGGCCTTTCTGGAAGGCCACATGACGCCGGTGTTCTTCGGCTCGGCGCTGCGGCAGTTCGGGGTGCGCGAGCTGCTGGAAGGTCTGGCCGCCTATGCCCCCGGACCGGGCCTGGTGAAGGTGCGCCGCGGCGGCGAGGAGACCCATGTGGCGCCCGGCGATCCCGAGGTCTCCGGCTTCGTCTTCAAGGTCCAGGCGAACATGGACCCCAATCACCGCGACCGCATCGCCATGGTGCGTCTGTGCTCGGGCCGGTTCACCCGCGGCATGCGGCTGAAGGTGCAGAACACCGGCCGCCAGATGGGGGTGCACAACCCCATGCTGTTCTTCGCCTCCGAACGCGAGCTGGCGGAGGAGGCCTTCGCCGGCGACGTCATCGGCATCCCCAACCATGGCGTGCTGCGCGTCGGCGATTCCCTGTCGGAGAGCGGCCAGGTGCGCTTCGCCGGCCTGCCCAACTTCGCCCCCGAAATGCTGCAGCGGGTGCGGGTCAAGGATCCGCTCAAGGCCAAGCACCTGAAGAAGGCGCTCGAGGGTCTGGCCGAGGAGGGCGTGACCCAGCTCTTCCGGCCTACCCTCGGTTCGGATTTCATCGTCGGCGCGGTCGGACCGCTGCAATTCGAGGTGATGGCTGACCGGCTGTCGGGGGAATATGCGCTCGACGTGGTGTTCGAGCCCGCCCCCTACGCCGAGGCGCGCTGGCTCACCGGCGCCAGGGCCGACATCGAGGACTTCGCCTCCAAGCACAAGACGGCCATCGCCGAGGACATCGACGAGCAGCCCGTGTTCCTGGCCAAGTCGGCATGGGAGATCGGCTACGTCGGCGAGCGCTATCCCAAGGTCGGCTTCGAACGGACCAAGGAACGGGCCTAGCTGAACGATCCCCGAGGCAGGGGGTTTAGCCCGCGCATCCGAGCAAGGGAGAGCGCGTGGCCGAACCTCTGGACGTCCTGGTCATCGGCGCCGGCCCCGCGGGCCTGACGGCGGCGATCTACCTCGCCCGCTTCCGGCGGCGGTTCCGCGTGATCGAGAGCGACGAAAGCCGCGCCGCCTGGATCCCCCGGAGCCACAATCTTTCGGGCTTCCCGGACGGGATCGGCGGCGAGGAGCTGCTGGGCCGCCTGCGCGCCCAGGCGGCGCGCTTCGGCGCGGTGATCGAGCGCGGCCGGGTCGAGACCCTGCGGACGGCGGACGGCCGGTTCCTTGGCGCCCTCGCCACCGGCGAGACGATCGAGGCCGCCAAGGTGCTCCTCGCCACGGGGGTGGTCGACAACGCACCCAACCTCGACGCTTTCCGCGACGGGGTGCGCAAGACCCTGATCCGCATCTGTCCGATCTGCGACGGCTACGAGGCCATCGATCGGGAGATCGGCGTGATCGGCGATGGCGAGAAGGCGGTTCGCGAAGCAGTGTTCCTGAAGACATATTCCCGCTCCCTGACCGTCATCCATCTCGGCGAGCCCTCCGCCATGGGCGAAAAGGAGCGCGCCCGGCTGGCGCAGGAAGGGATCGATCTCATCGAGACGCCGGCTGAGGCGGTCCGGCTGTGCGACGACGGGGTCCTCGCCTTCGACCTCGGCGAGGGGCGAACCCGGCGCTTCGACCTGATCTACTCGGCGCTGGGATCGAGGCCGCGGGCCGACCTGGCGTGGAGGCTCGGCGCCATGGCCGATGCGGCCGGCTGCCTGCAGGTCAATGCGCACCAGGAGACCAGCGTCCCCGGCCTCTACGCCGCCGGCGACCTGGTCCGGGGCCTCAATCAGATCGCCGTCGCTGAAGCGGAAGCGGCCATTGCGGCCACCGACATCCACAACCGCTTGACGGGGCCAGCGTTAACCCCGTCTTAATCTTTGCGGTTCGCGCGGCTCCGCGTTTGCTGCTCGGGCGTTGAGCCTTGTGAGGTTGTGCCGGTTTGGCGCAGCGGCTTGGAGCAGGTTGCATGTTCGAGATCGGTCGCGAGCTGAAGCGGTTCTTCCACCCGGCAGGGCCGCGCGACGGCCTGAGCCTCGGTGACGAGGCGCTGCTGGAGCTGCTGGATCTCGACCTCCTGACCGCCGAAGCTAGGTCGGCCGACGTCGCCGCCGGCCGGATCGGCGAGCAGGACAAGGCGCGGCGGCTGATCGAGGCGGCCAGCGTCTGGCGCGAGCTCGCCCGTCGCACGGGTGATCCCGCCGCCCTGCGCAAGTCGGCGTCCGCCGCGGAACAGGCCGGCCAGCTGGCCAGGAACCATGGCCGCGGCCATGTCGAGGCCCAGGCGATCTGCGAGCAGGCCCGCTCCGGCCTCGTCGGCGCGGACCTTTTCGGCGAGGACGGCCTGCACGCCGCCGCCGACCACATCCTGAAGCAGGCCGTACAGACCGACGAGGTCCGGGCCCTGCACGCATCGGTCAAGGCGCGCCTGGCGCTGGGCGGCGCCGATCCCGCCCTTCTGCATATCGCCGTCGAGGACTTCGGCCGGGTCCTGACCGGCCGCCTGCGGCTCAAGGCCTCGGAACGGCTGCGGCTAAGGCTGGAGCGGGCCGAGCTGCTCTTCGCGGCCGGCGCGCGCTTCGGCGACGCCTCCCAGATCGGCCAGGCCCTGGCCGAGACCGCCGAGCTGATCTCCAGCCTGGACGGCGCCTACAATCCCCTGCGGCTGGCTCGGGCCCACGAGCTTCGGGCCCTGGCGCTCCTGAAACTGGCCGACATGCGCGGCGACGCCGCCGCGGCGCTGAGCGCCCTGGAAGCCCTGGACGCGGCGCTCGACCTGACCCTGCCCGACCATTCGCCGCTCGACTGGGCCCGCCTCCAGCACGGACGGGGTCTGGCGCTCACCGTCCTGGCTGAGGCCGGCGAGAACGAACGGGCCTTCCTGAAGGCGCTGCAGGCCTTCGGCCAGGCGCTGGGAGTGGTCGGCAAGCAGCCGCACCTGGCCCTGCGCGCCACGGCGGTGCAGGACCGCGTCGCCTGCATGGTCCGCCAGGCGGAGGCCCGCGGAGATCAATTCGCCCTGGACGAGGCCGAGGCGGTGCTCCGCAGCGAGCTCGCCGCCCTCAAATCGCCGCCCGAGCCTCTGGCCTGGGCGGTGCTGCAGCTCAACCTCGCCCGCATCTACGAGGCCCAGGCCAGGGCGCGCGGCGCCGACCGGGGCGAGCGGGCGCGGGCCGGCGAGGCGCTGCTGGCGGCGCTGGACGTCTTCTCGGAGAACGGGATGATGTCTCTGGCCAACCTGGCTTCGGACGGCCTGGAGCGGATTCGCGAAGGGGCCTTCTAGAGCGCGTCAGGCGAAAGTGTTTGCGGTTTCGCCGCCTGGACGCGCGTCAAATCGAAGACTCTAGGCAGCCTCCCCGGTCTGGCGCCTCAGGCGCCAGAAGCGGATCGCGCGCGAGGCCGCGTCCGGAGACAGCTGGGTGTAGAGGTCGCCGTACTCCTGCGCCCGGCCGAGCGCATTGGCGTCCGAGTTCAACATCAGCACCACGAAGGTCAGGAACAGGGCCCGGTCGAAGCCGGCGGCCTTGCAGACGATGGCCAGGGGATCGACGCGCTGGCCGTCCAGGATTCTCTGTGCGGTGTGGAATTCGATGTCGGCCAGGCGGGCCAGGGCCACGGTGAAGCGGGTGTGCTCGCCCTTGCGCAGGAAGCCGGCGAGAACCTTGGGTGTGAGCTCGCCCTTCTGGCGCAGCATCTCGACGTGGGTCTCGGCCTCGGCGAGGTCCGGCGGCGACACGCCGTCGCGGTCCGCCAGCCGGCGTCGGCCGACCTGCAGCGCGGCCTCGAGCGCCTGCGGGTCGATCTCGGCGTTGCGGGCCATGATCCTGGCCCTGAGCTGGGCCTCGACCACGAAATACATCTCGTTCAGCAGGTCGGGCGGCAGGCTCTTGCGCTCGACCACGGCGGCGTGGAGCTCGGGATTGGCCTGGGCGCGGTCGACCGCGGTCTCGCTGGCCTGGCGCGACAGG
>CAZTMF010000104.1:0-2515 GCA_964614675.1 uncultured Caulobacteraceae bacterium
ACCTGCAGATCGGGGAACCGTCCCAGTAGCCGCGAGGTCACCCGCGCGGCGTAGATTGGCGAGTCCGAGCCCAGCCGGATCGATCGTGGCTGCTGGTCGGCGTCATCGGCCAGGAACTCCTCGATCACGCTGGAGGCGTCGAACAGGCGCTGGGTCAAGGCGTAGAGCTCGCGGCCTGCAGGCGTCAGCCTGAGCGGCGGCTTGCGGTTCTCGAACAGCAGGACCCGATGGCGGTCCTCCAGCGCCTTCAGCTGCTGCGACAGGGTCGGCTGGGCCACGCTGAGCCGCCGCGCCGCGCGGCTGACGCTCGCCTCGCCGGCGATGGCGTGAAAGGCGCGAAGATGCTGATAGCTGACCGACAAGACAGGACCATCCCAGTGGCGCGCCTACTGTCATGGTCCAGTTTTGCTGCGGCTTGATGACCATAGGCGCCGCCTATGGACGGCATTTGCAGAAAGTATCGCCACGGCGCGCGGCGTTCAGGCCGCGGGCGGCTCACGATAGCGGTCGAGCGCGTCGCCGAGGGCCGCCTCCAGCGGGCCAAGCCAGGGCTCGAACAGCTTCCATTGATCCAGGCCGTCCCGGAAGATCGGCTGACGAACCTGTTCCGAGCTCGGCGTACGGACGCTGCGGCGGGTCCGGTGGAAGGTGACGCAGCCTTCCTCGAAATCCAGGCCGCAGTGATCCAGGATGCGGCGCACGTTCGCCTCGAGGTCGTCCACCAGGTCCTCGTGCCAGACCCTGAGGACCCGGCCGGGCAGCGCCTGGTCCCAGTGCCGCATGAGGTCCAGATAGGTCCGGTAGTAGCGGGCGATGTCCTCGGGGCTGTAGGCGAACTCCTGTCCCTGGGCGAACAGCTGCTTGAGATTGGAGACGCAGCAGGCCATCGGCTCGCGGCGCGCGTCGATGATCTTTGCGTTCGGCAGCATCAGGTGGATCAGGCCGATGTGCCGGAAATTGTTCGGCATCTTGTCGATGAAGACCGGCCTGCCGGTCCGGTAGACGGCGGTCTCGGCAAGATATCGCTCTGCCAGTCGCGCGACATCGTCCTTCGAAAGGCCCCCCAGCGAGCCCGGATAGCGCGGATCGTCGAGGTCAGGTTCGCGGCCTTGGAGTTCGAGCGCGATCCTCTGGATCTCCGCCAGCTCCTGGGTGCCCTCGACTTCGGAGTGCGAGGCCAGGATCTGCTCGATCAGGGTCGAGCCCGAGCGCGGCAAGCCGACGATAAAGATCGGGTCAGACCGCTCCGAGCCCCAGCCCCGCCGACGCTCGAAGAAGTGCCTCGTGCACACCTCCTTCTGCAGCCGTGTGTTGGTCTCCAGGATCTCGGGCCGGTATCGGCTCTCCTCCCGCTTCAGGGCGTTGCCGCGAGCGTAGAACCGCCAGGCCTCCTCCCCTTCCCCCCGATCCTCATGCGCTTTGCCGAGCGCGAAGCAGAGGTGATGGCGATCCGTCGCGGCCACTGCGTCGCCCGCCTCGGCGGCGCGCATCCGGTCCATCTCCGCGTCGGTGAACCGGTAGGTCTTGAGATTGGCGAGGCTCCAGTAGGCGTCGCCGAAGTCCGGCCGGGCCGCAGCGGCGGCGCGATAGGCCTCGATCGCCTCGGCCGTCCGGCCGACGGTCTTGAGCGAATGACCGAGCCAGAGATGGATGTCCGGGGCGTCCGGGGCGTCGGCCAGCATGTCCTGGTAGATCGCGATCGCCGTCTCATTGTCGCCGAGGCCCACCGCGGCGGTGGCCGCCGCCGAGCGGTAGTCGAGACTCTTGGGATCGAGCGTCAGCAGCAGCGCCGTCTGCTCGCGGGCTTCCCGATATTTGTGTCGTTGGAGCAGGCACTGGGCGTAGTAGTAGCGGGCCCCGCGGTGGTCCGGCGCCAACTCCAGCGCCGCCTCGAGCAGGACCTCTGCGTCGTCGAGCACGTCGCGGGCCATGCCGATCCGGGCCAGCAGCCGCATGGCCTCCGGGTGGTCGCCGCGGTCCAGCAGGAAGCTGCGGACCATCCGCTCGGCCGGACCGAGCTCGCCGTCGGCGAAGAGCGAGGTCGCCGCCACCACTTCCAGCGGAAGGGCCCTGAGGGTGGCGACGTGCTGGGCCGCTGTGGCCGCGTTCTGTGCGTCGCCGGTCAGGCGATAGACGCCTTCCAGCATGCGCCAGCTCATCGGCAGGGCGGGATTGATGTTCACCGCCCGCAACAGGGCGTCGATCGCGGCCGGCGCATCCTTGAGCGCCACGTGGCAGAGGCCCCGTTCCTCGTGCACGCGGCTGAACCTGGGTTGCAACGACGCCAACCGGTCAATCGTCGACAGCGCCTCCGGGACCCGCCCCAGATGACGCAGGCTCATGGCGCGGATCAGCAACAGGTCTCGGTTCTCTGGATACTCAGTGAGCAGGGCGTCTGCGCCCCGGAGGGCGTCTGTGTGCCGTCCCCCGGAATGGAGGCTCCCGAGGCGGGCGACCTCGGATTCGAGAGAGGGTTGCGGCGCGTCGACGAAGGAATCCATCACCTAGCGGCTCA
>CAZTMF010000104.1:2525-8964 GCA_964614675.1 uncultured Caulobacteraceae bacterium
CGGCTCAAGCGAGCGCCGGGCGCCCGCGCCTAGCATGTCATCCGAATGTGACGCTCTTTCGGGACCGCCTCACGCCGCGCGCCGGAACTCCTCAGCGTCGTCCGTTCGCGAAGATGCGGCCTGGGCCTTCGCGGTCTTACGGTCGGCGCCCTTGGCGTTGACGTAGAGGTGCACCGAGAAAAGGCTGACCCCGAAGGTCAGGAACGACACGATCACCATGGTCAGGTAGGCGAGACTGATGAAGGACACGGGCGGCCTCCGTTTCTGATCTGCCCATTCCACATCGCCCCGCGGAGCTTTGCCTTGATGCAGCTCAAAGCTTCGGGGCCAGCAGGGCGACCAGCATCGCCACGGCCGCGATGGCCATGATCACGAAGGTGGTCCAGACGAGTGTCTGGGACAGCGGCCCTCCCCGCCATCGGCCCAGGATCTTCCGGTCGCGATTGATCAGCCCGATCAGGAAGATCAGAGGCACGGCGGCGACGCCATTGAACACGGCGGTGAAGACCAGGGCCTTGAAGGGATCGATGCCCACGAAGTTCATGCCCAGGCCGATCAGGGTCGACACCACGATCACGCCGTAGAAGCCGCGGGCCTGGTTCAGCTTGAGCGACAGCCCCTCGCGCCAGCGCATGGCCTCCGCAAAGGCGTAGGCCGCCGAGCCCGCGAGCACCGGTATCCCCAGAAGGCCCAACCCGACCACGCCGATGGCGAACAGGTCCTTGGCCAGTTGCCCGGCGTTGGGGAAGGAGCTGACCAGGGGCTCCAGCGCCCTGGCGGCGTCGGCGGCGGTGTTGATGTTGCGGATCCCGTGACTGAACAGGACCGTCGCCGTGGTCATGATGATGAACCACTGGGCGAGCTCCGAGGCGACCATGCCGGTCACCGTGTCGATGCGCATGTTCCGGACGAACGCGGGCGTGCACCCGGCCACGCCATCGGCGCCGATCATCCCCGCGCTGATCTCCTCCTCGACCTCCTCGGACGCCTGCCAGAAGAACATGTAGGGCGAGATCGAGGTGCCGAAGACGCCGGTTATGATGAACAGGAAGCCGAAGCTGAGCTCGATGTGCGGGATGAAGGTGGCCTTGAGGATCTCGCCCCAGGGCTCGCGCACGATCAAGGCCGTGGCCGGATAGGCGAGCAGCGAGACGACCAGCCACTTGAGATACTTGGCGTAGGTCCGGTAGCTCACGAACACCTCGAGCACGACCACCAGGATCGCGGTCGCCGCGGCTAGCAGGCCGAAGGGGATATCCACCACCAGCTTGGCGGCTTCCGCGACAGCCCCGATGTCGGCCCCGATGTTGATGGTGTTGGCGACGACCACCAGCAGGACGACGCCGATCAGGACCTCGCGCGAGTAATGGTGGCGGATGACGCCCGCCAGGCCCTGACCCGTCGCGGCGCCTATCCGGGCGCTCGCCTCCTGCACCGCGATCAACAGGGGGATCTGGTAGAGCGCCGTCCAGAGCTGCCCGAACCCGAACTGAGCGCCGGTCTGGGAATAGGTGGCGATACCGGAGGGGTCGTCGTCCGCCGCGCCGGTGATGACACCCGGGCCGAAGACCTTCAGCCATCGACCGACGACAACGCCCCAGCCCTCGGCCGGGCGCGGATCGACATTCGGGGGCGGAGCGGCGGTCCGGCGCTTGGAGGCGGACGGCAGGACACGCGCTCGCATGACTCCCCCAGCTGGGAACGAACGACCTTGCTAGGCAGCCGTCAGCTGAAGCCCCGGCTGGTCCTGACACTCAAGCACAAGCAGGGCCGACGCGGTGCTGGAGATCGGAACATGGTAGTTCCGCAGCACTTCCGAAACACGGTCTCCCAGGGCCCCGCGCATCGCCATCCACATCAGGAACTCCACGCCCTGATTGCCCGCCAGCTCGACGAGGTCCAGCGAAGAATAGCCGGTAAGCGCCTCGGGGTGATTGATCAGGGTTTCCATGGAGAACTGGTCGAAACGCGGGTTGATGAAGCCTGCCCGCTTGCCGTCGAGCTGATGGGACAGGCCGCCGGTGCCCATCACCAGGACGTTCAGGTCCTTGTCGTAAGACCGGATCGCCCGTCCGACCGCCTGGCCGAGCTTGTAGCAACGGGCCGGCGACGGCAGCGGATGCTGCACGGTGTTGATGGCGATCGGGATCGCGCGCACGGGGCGCTGGTCCCCCGGCCAGAGCAGCCCCATGGGAATCACGAAACCATGGTCGACTTTCATCTCCTGGCAGGTGGTGACGTCGAACTCCTCGGCGACCAGGCCCTCGATCACTTGCCACGACAGGTCGGGATCGCCGGGAAACGGCGGCAGGACCGGCAGGCCCCAGCCCTCGTCCGCACTCACGTATTCCGGCGCCGCGCCCACCGCGAAGGTCGGCATCTTGTCGAGGAAGAAGTTCAACCCGTGGTCGTTGTAGAACATGACGACCACGTCGGGCTTGACCTTGGCCACCCACTCCCGGGTCGGGACGTAGGCATCTAAGAAGGGCTTCCAGTACGGGTCCTGCTGCAGGCCCTTGGCGATGGCGCCGCCGATGGCCGGCACGTGCGAGGTGGCGACCCCGCCGACGATCTTGCTCACTGGACCTTCCCTCCCTCGACCAACATTTCCCTGAAGGCCTCGACCGTCATGCCGGTCTGCTGGGCGCCGACGTCCTGGACGTTCAGGCCAAATATCCCGGCCAGCTTGGCGAGGTAATAGATGTTACCGCCGGCCTCGATCATGGCGGTTACGTCGCGGTCGGCGACAGCGCGGCGCTGGGCGGGCGAGAGACCATAGCGGGCGCAGTAGCTGTCCTCGTCATCGAGGAAGGCGTCGCGGTTGGCCTTGTCGTTGAACGAGTAGCACATGCGGTTCAGCGCATAGCCCTTCTGGGCGGCGGAGCCGTCGAAGATCGGGGTGCCGGGAATTTCGTGGCGACAGTTGGGGGCGGCCTTTGCGGCGGCGGACATGGGCTCCTCGCTTTTCTTTGCGTCGGAGCCAGGATGAAGCGCCCGCCAAGCGGAGCATTGATCCAACTCAAGCCGGCGGTCGGGGCGGCTCGTCGTCGAGATGGTCGAACAGGACCCTCGCGGAATCGCCGGCGGGGTCGTCGTACTGCCCGCTCTTGAAGGTCCAGAGGAAAGCCGCCAGGCCGATCAGGGCCAGGAGCAGCGAGAACGGGGCGAGGAAGACGACGATGTTCACGCCTTGCCTCCCACGCGCCAGAGGCGCAGCGCGTTCAAGGTCACCGCCAGGGACGAGCCCGACATGGCCAGGGCCGCAATGAAGGGGGTGACCAGGCCAAACACCGCCGCCGGCGCGGCGACCAGGTTGTAGAGCGCCGAGAAGGCGAAGTTCTCCAGCGCCCGGCGGCGCGCCGCTCGCGCGACGTCGAGGGCGGCCACGACCACATCCAGCCGCTCGCCCATGAACACGAGGTCGGCGGCGTTCTGGCTGGCGTCGGCGGCCGAGCCGGGCGCCATGGAGGCATGGGCCTTGGCCAGGGCGGCGGCGTCGTTCAGTCCGTCGCCGACCATCAGCGCCTTGCGACCGGTGGCGGCGATAGCGTCGATCAGACGGCTCTTGTCGGCGGGCAGCAGGCCACCCCGCCAGATGGCGACGCCAAGGGCGTCGGCGACGAGGCCGACGGCGGCCGGCGTGTCGCCGGACAGGATCCTCACCTCCAGGCCGCGCGCTTCCAGAGCCCGGACTGTTTCGGCGGCGTCGGGCCTCAACTCGTCGGCGAAACGGAAGCGGACCGGTTCGTCCCCGTCGATGCGCAGCCAGAGCTCGGTCTCGCGCGCGTTGGCCGAAGGCGCGCCGACGAACGAGGCCCGGCCGAGGCGCGCCGGAACACCGTCGATCAGGCCCTCGATCCCCTCCCCCGCCGTCTCGCGCGTATCGGACGCGGCCGGACCCGGCCCCGCGGCGGCGGCCAACGCCCGGCTCAGCACGTGGCGCGAAGCGCGGGCCAGGGGCGCGGCCAGGGCCACCGCGGCCGGATCAGCCTCCACCAGCTTCGGCCGGCCCTCGGTGAGCACGCCGGTCTTGTCGAAGATCACGACATCGACCTCGGCCAGGCGCTCGAGCGCGGCGCCGGATTTCACCAGGACGCCGCGCCGGAACAGGCGGCCCGAGGCGGTGATCTGCACGGCCGGCACCTCGAGGCCGAGGGCGCAGGGACAGGTGATGATCAGCACCGCCACGGCCCGCAGCAGGGCCGTACGCAAGTCCAGGCCCGCGATCATCCAGCCTATGAAGGCGCCGGCGGCCAGGGTGTGGACCACGGGCACATAGATCGACGCCGCCCGGTCGGCGAGCCGCACATAGCCGCTCTTGGACTGGGCCCCCGCCTCCATCAGCCGGGCGATCTCAGCCAGGGTGGAATCCTCCGCCGTCGCCTCGGCCCGCAAGACCAAGCGTCCGTCGAGGTTCAGGGCGCCGGCCGGAACGCGGGCGCCCACGGCGGTCCGCTCCGGCGCGGTCTCGCCGGTGACCAGGGCGAGATCGAGTTCGGACGAGCCTTCGACGACGACGCCGTCGATCGGAGTCCGGTCACCCGGCTTGACGACCACGAGGTCGCCCACTGTGATCTCGCGCAGCGGCACGCCGTGCTCGGCGCCCTGGACGTCCAGCCGCAGGGCGACCGGCGCCTGCAGCGCCAGCAAATCGCCAGCGGCGGCGCGGGCGCGCGACCTCAGCTGGTGATCGAGGTAGCGGCCGATCAGCAGCAGGAACAGAAGCGAGACGGCCGCGTCGAAATAGGCGTGCGGGCCGCGCCGCAGCGTTTCGGAAAAGCTGATCGCCAGGGTCAGGAGTACGCCGATCGAGATCGGCACATCCATATTGGCCTTGCCGCGCTTCAACGACGCCCAGGCCGACTGGAAAAACGGCGCGCCGGCATAGAGGGCGCAAGGGGCGGCGACGGCGGCGCTCATCCAATACATCAGGGTGCGGCCGCCCACCCCCATCTCCTGGCCCCACAGCCCCGCCCAGGCGGGGATCGAGAACATCATCACGTTGCCGACGCCAAAGCCGGCCACTCCCAGGGCGATCGCCAGCCGCCGACCCTCACGGTCCGACGCGGACTTGGCCTCGGCTGGATCGAACGGCGCGGCGGCGTAGCCGAGGTGGTCCAGTCGCTGGATCACCTGGTCCGGCGTGACGCGGCCCGGGCGCCAGCGAACGGCGAGGCGACCCGAGGTGAGGTTCAGGCGCGCCTGGGTGATCCCGGGCAGCTCGCCGATTCCCGTCTCAATCTTGCGCAGGCACGCGGCGCAGCGGGCGCCCTTGACCAGCAGGTCGACGCCCTCCTCCGCATCGCCCCGCGAGATGACGAAGGCGGACAGGTCGCGCGCCGGAAAACTCTCCGTCAGCGCCATGCCATCCGGCTTTCGGCTTCGAAGGGATGGCCCGAGCCGTCTGCGCCTGTGAGCGCCAGGTCCCATGCGCCGGGGCTGTCGGGCGCGAAGGCTTGGTAGACGCCCGGCTTGATCTCGACGAACCGCAGCTGGCGCCGCCCGGTTTCGGTGGCTGGCCGCTCCAGGCGGCCCGACAGGTCGAGGCCCCGCACCGCTCGGCCCGCCTTGTCGGCGATGGTCACCAGGATCTGGGTGCGACCCGAGTTGATCGTCCCGCCCGCGCCGAGGACCGTCGCCTTGACGCTCGCGCGCCAGCCCAGCGACCGTTCGGCGGCCCGCTCGGCGAGGGTCGAGTTGAACTTGAGGCCGTCCTCAAAGGGCGTTGCAGAAACCTCGCCTGGGAAGGTGCTGTAGGCCTGGATGGCCATGCCGACGTCGACAGCGGCCACCGCCGCGAAGAAGCCGGCGACCGCGAGAAGCACGTGCACCCCCTTGAGCTCGAACGGCTTGTGGGTTCCGGCGCTCATTGCGGCCCTCCCGTCGCGAACACCGTGCCCTGGCTCTGGGAGGCGTCGCGGGCCGTGACGATGAAGCCGGCCTGGGTCATGGCCGGCAATTGGGCGTGCGCAGGAGCGGTCACCAGCACCCGCATGGATGATTCCGTGTCCGGGTCGAGTCTCGCGCTGAGCTCGCCCTTGACGGCGTCCTCGCCCGGCGTCTTCAGCACCGCGCCGGGAACACCGTTGAAGGCGATGCGGACCTGCTGCGGCGTCAGGGTCCGATTGGCGATCTTCAGGGTGTAGCCGTTGCGGATGGCGCCGTCGTGCAGGCGCACGAACATGGGATTGCGGTCGCGCACCACGTGCACGTCGAGCACCCGGCGTTGCGCCAGGCCCCAGACCATCAGCACCGACACCGCCGCCAGGGCTACCGCGTAGTAGATCGTGCGAGGCCTGGTCAGCTGGTAGGTCGCTGGCTTGCCCGCCTCGCGGGCCAGTACGGCAGCGTCGGTGTCATAGCCGATCAGGCCGATGGGCCGTTCGACCTTGAGCATGATCTCGTCGCAGGCGTCGATGCACAGGGCGCAATTGATGCA
>CAZTMF010000105.1:0-8932 GCA_964614675.1 uncultured Caulobacteraceae bacterium
TCCGCCGACGCATGCCGAGCGCGGTCAGGACCTCGATGTTCTGCCGGTTGGTCTCCGCCATGCCGTTGCGCAAGGCCGCGGTGGCCGAAGCGTGGCGCACGGCCTCGCGGGTCATGCGGTCGTTGAGCAGGGTCAGGCTGATCAGCAGGATCGCGCCGGCCAGGGCCACCAGGCCGATGGCCACGTGGAAGGCGAAGCAGATGCCGAGGTAGAGGACCAGCCAGGGCAGGTCGAAGAGGGCGAGCAGGCCGGGGCCAGAGAGGAAGGAGCGCAGCTGGTCGAGGTCGCGCAGCGGCTGCAGCCCGTCCTCGGCCGTGCGGCCGCCGAGCGTCAGGCGCGAGACGAGGTCATAGACGCGCGGGCTCAGCGACACGTCCGCCGCGGCCCCGACCTGGATCATGATCCGCGACCTCAGGACCTCGAGCGCTGCCTGGAAGGCGTAGAGCACCACGATCAACACCACGAGCCCGACCAGGGTCGCCCCGCTGCGGCTCGGCAGCACGCTGTCGTAGACCAGCAGCATGAAGAACGATCCGGACAGGGTCAGGATGTTGAGCACGGCGCTGAGCGCGCCCGCTCCCAGGAACGCGCCGCGATAGCCGCCCAGCGCGCGCCTCAATTCCGACTGCTGGCCGCGACCCGTTCCCGGACCGTACGCCTGCGTCATGCACCCTCCGGCAGTCACCGTCGATCGAGACGGTACGTCCTGATCCCAGCGCCGGTCTTACCAGACCAGATGGCCCTGCAGGAGACAAGCTGAGGAGCAGTTTGTCACATGATGAACTCTGCGGTCGTGACGTCGGCGCCTGAAGGGGACCCGGGTTCGATCACGGTCACGATCTGTCGGGCGGCGGGATGTGCTAGATAGCGAGACAGGGCCTTCGCGCGGAGGAGCAACGATGAGCTTGCAGGACGCATCCGTGACCGAGCCGCCGGCGGTCTTGGACGGAGTGGACGCGGGACTGTTCTATCTGCGGCCCATGACCGAGAAGCCTTTCACGGTCGCCTACCGCACCACCGAGACGGGCGAGTTGCCGACAAACGCCGTCTATGACGAGCACAGGGTCAGGATTTCCGACGGTCGCCCCTTGGCCGGGAGCCTGAGCCTCGACCGGGAAGGGGTCGCCTTCCTGCGCAGTCCCTCCAAAGTGCGCGATTTCCGCGACGAGGCCGAACTGGACACGGTGGCGCATCGCGAGGCGGCCGACCTCGTCGCCAGGGTCACGGGCGCGTCGCGCGTGGAGGTGTTCGACCACACCCTGCGCCGGCGCAATTCCGACCTTCCGGACCGTTCGGCGGGGATTCCGCGCCAGCCGGTGATGCGGGTCCACAACGACTACACCGAGGGCTCAGGGCCCCAGCGCGTGCGCGACCTGATGGGCGAGGAGGCCGTGGCGCTGCTGAAGAAGCGCTATGCCTTCATCAATGTCTGGCGGCCGCTGAAGGGGCCGGTGGTCGACACACCCCTGGCCGTCTGCGACGCGCGCAGCGTCGCGCCCTCCGATTGGGTCGCGAGCGACATCGTCTACAAGGATCGTACGGGCGAGATCTACGTCACGACCTACAGCCCCGAGCACCGCTGGCTCTATTTCCCCAGGATGACGCCGGACGAGACCATCCTGATCAAGTGCTTCGACACGCGCCGGGACGTCGCCCGCTTTGCGCCCCACTCGGCCTTCACCGACCCGTCCACGCCCGAAGGCGCCCCGCCGCGGGAGAGCATCGAGATCCGGACCGTGGCCTTCTTCGACTGAGCGGTTTCGCGCCTAGAGCACGAAGTCTGTCGCGGTGAGCGGATGGTTTCCGCTGAGCCAGATCTCCGCGCCGAGGGAGCTGGTGACGTAGAGGTCGACGACCGTGCGGTCGTGGACGGCGTCATAGGTCACCACGATGGTGTGGGCCGCCGGGCTGGTCCCGATTTGGAAGCTGGGATCGATGGCGGAGACGTCGATGTGGTCCTTCCCGGAGGTGAAGTCGGTGATCAGGTCCGGCGTGGCCACGGTGGAGTCGGCGAGGGCGGTGAACACGAAGGTGTCGTTGCCGGAGTTGCCCGAGAGGGTGTCCTGGCCGGTCCCGCCGTTCAGGATGTCCGGTCCGTTGCCGCCTGAGAGCGTATCGTTCCCGCCGAGGCCGATCAGGGTGTCGGAGCCGTCCAGGCCGTTCAGGGTGTCATTGCCGGCCCCCCCGGTCAGGGTGTCATTGCCGCTCGTGCCGTTGAGGGTCACGCCGCCGCTGCCGAGGCTGGAGACCAGGACGGTCTGGTCGGAGAAGTGCAGGCTCTCGACATTGGTCAGGGTGTAGGTGCTTCCGCCACCGGAGACGGTCACCACCCCAGAGCTCAGGCCGACGGTGTAGCTGGCGTAGGTCCCCGAGAAGTTGACGGTGTCGTTGCCGCCAGCCCCGTCGATGGTGTCATTGCCCGTGCCCGTCACCAGGGTGTCGTCGCCAGATCCGCCGTAGAGGCTGTCCCCGCCGGCGCGGGCGGTCAGGGTCTCGGCCGTGCTCGCGATCACCATCTGCCGGTCGGAGAACCTCAGGATCTCGACGTTGGCGAGGGTGTCGGTCCCCTGCGGGCCGGAGACCGTCGTGGGCGTGACCGTGTAGCTGGCGTAGGCCCCGGAGAAGACCGCAGTGTCATTGCCGGTCCCGCCGTCGAGGGTGTCGTTCCCGGCTCCCGAGACAAGCACGTCATCGCCGCCCAGGCCCTGGAGCACGGAGCCCGTCGTCGCGGCCGTCAGGGTGTCGTTGAAGTTGGAGCCGGTCAGGTTCTGGATCTGGGTCAGGGTGTCGGTCCCCGCGCCTCCGGTGTTCTGAGCCGTGCTGAGCTGCAGGTTCACCGTCACGCCCGAGGCGGCGTCGACATAGGTGGCGGTGTTGACCCCGGTCCCGCCGACCAGGGTGTCGTTCCCGGCCCCGCCGTCCAGGGTGTCGTTGCCGGCGTCGCCGTAGAGGGTGTCGTTGCCGCCCAGGCCGTTGACGACGTCGTCGCCGCCGCGGCCGTGGATGGTGTCGTCCCCCGACCCGCCGGTCATGGTGTCGTTGTTGGCCGTGCCATTGAGGTTCAGGCCGCCGCCTCCACCGAGGCTGGAGACGAGGACGGTCTGGTCGGAGAAGTGCAGGCTCTCGACGTTGGTCAGAGTGTAGGTCCCGCCACCGCCCGAGACGGTCACAACCCCGCCGCTGAGGCCGACGGTGTAGCTGGCGTAGGTCCCCGAGAAGCTGACCGTGTCGTTGCCCGCGCCGCCGTCGATCGTGTCATTGCCGCCGGTCCAGGTGATCAAGGTGTCGTCGCCGGCGCCGCCGATCAGGATGTCGCCTGCTCTGCGGGCCGTCAGGAATTCCCCCGCCGAACCCAACACCATCTCGCCGTTGTCGAACTGAAGAAGCTCGATATTGGTCAGGGTGTCGGTCCCGTCGGGGCCGCTGACAGTAGTCGTTCCACCCGTCGTGTTGATCGTATAGGCGCTCATAGCGCCCGAGTACTCAGCCAGATCCGTACCTGCGCCGCCGTTGAGGACGTCGTTCCCGGCGTTGCCGTACAGGGTGTCGTTGGCTGAGCTGCCGATGAGGGTGTCGGCGCCGACGCCGCCGAGGAGCGTTTCGCCGCCGCTGCGCGCGGTGACAGTCTGGCCCGAGCTCGAGATCACCTCCTGCCCGTCCGTGAACATCACGATCTCGATGTTCGTCAGGTAATGGATGGCGCCGTTCTCCTGAAGGACGGTCGTCGAGCCGTTCTGAGTGAAACTGTGGGGGTTCCGGAAAGAGCTCAGCACGACGAGCGTATCGGTCCCTGGTCCGCCGTCGAGGACGTCGTTAGTCCAGACGGAGAAGATCTGATCGTCGCCGGCGCCTGCCTGGATGTTGGCCCCGCTCGCGGATGAAACAACGTCGTCGCCGGGCCCGCCGAACAGCAAGTCGCCGCCCGCGCGGGCGAACATGGTCGCGCCGCCGCTTCCGACCACCATCTGCCGGTCGGAGAACCTGAGGACCTCGATGCTGGCCAGGGTGTCGGTCCCTTGCGGTCCCGAGACGCTGGTCGGCGAGACTGTGTAGCTGGCGTAGGCGCCCGAGAAGGCCGCGATGTCGTTGCCGATCCCGCCGTCGAGCGTATCGTTGCCGGAGCCCGAGACCAGCACGTCGTTACCCGCCAGGCCCTGCAGCGTCGAGCCGGTGGCCCCGGCCGTGAGCGTGTCGTTGAAGGCCGAGCCGGTCAGGTTCTCTATGCCGCTGAGGGTGTCGGTCCCGGCCCCGCCGGTGTTCTGGGCGCCAGAGAGCTGCAGGCTGACGGTGACCCCCGAGGCAGCGTCCCAGTAGGTGGCGGTATCGTTGCCGGCGCCGCCGTTCAGCGTGTCGTTCCCATCGCCGCCGTCGAGGGTGTCGGCGCCGCCGCCGCCGTTCAAGGTGTCGTTCCCAGCCCCGCCATTCAGGGAATCATTGCCGGCCAAGCCCGAGATGGTGTCGTCTCCAGACCCTCCGGTCAGGGTGTCATTGCCCGAGGTGCCGGTGAGCGTGAGCCCGCTGTGCGAGGGGAGGTTCGAGGCCAGAACGGTCTGGTCGGCAAAGCGCAGGGCCTCGATGTTCGTCAGGCTGTCGGTGCCGTCCGGCCCCTGGACGGTGACCACGCCGTTGCTCTGGGTAAAGGTGTAAGCCGCGAAGTTGCCGCTGAAGACGGCCGTGTCGTAGCCGTCCTTGCCATCCATCGTGTCGTTCCCTGGCCCACTCACCAGGGTGTCCGCCCAGCTGTCCCCGATGAGGATGTCGCCACCGGGGCGAGCGGTCAGGGAGACGAAACTTCCGATGGCGACTTGACGATCCGAGAACCGGAGGACGCCGACGCCATAGAGAATGTCGGTTCCGTCGGGACCGCTGACTTGAAACCCGAAGTCGTACGGCGAGATGGTGTAGCTCGAATAGGGACCGGAGTAGACGGCGGTGCAGTTTCCCGGTCCGCCATAGAAGATGTCGTCGCCGAGCCCGGAAACGAAGAAATCGTCGCCCCCTCCACCCGTAATCGTAGAACCGGACGGTCCGGCCGTCAGGACGTCGGAATAGATCGAGCCGACGAGGCTCTCGACGCCGGTCAGCGTGTCGATACCGGCCCCGCCGGTGTTCAGGGGACCGGTGATCTGCAGGTTGACGGTGACGCCGGAGGGCGCGTCCGCATAGCTGGCCGTGTCGGTTCCCGCGCCGCCGTTCAGGGTGTCGTCGCCCGGCCCTCCCTTCAGGGTGTCGTCGCCAACACCGCCGTTCAGGACATCCTGGCCCGGACCGCCGCTCAGAACGTCATTTCCGGTATCGCCGTTGATCGTGTCATTGCCCGGGCCGCCGGCCAGAAGGTCTGGGCCCGCGGTGCCGTTGATGGTCTGGCCGGAAGACGAAGGTGCGGGCGAGCCGGAGAACTGGATGGTCTCGATGTTGTAGAGCTCGTAGACGCCCCAGGCGCTGGTCGCCTCATAGCCGTAGCTCGTCGGCGTCACGGTGTAGTCGGAGGCCTGCCCCCCCAGGACGGCGGTGTCGTTGCCGGACCCGCCGTCCAGGATCTCATTCCCTGCGCCTGCGACCAGGGTATCGTCGCCCGCGCCGCCCTCCAGCGTCTGGTTCGATCCCGATCCGGTGAGTGTGTCGTGGAAGGACGATCCGACGAGGTCGCCCACGTTCACCAGCGTGTCTGTCCCGGCCCCGCCTGTGTTCTGTGGGCCTGAAACGCCGAGATTGACGGTCACGCCAGCCGTGGCGCTTTCGTACGAGAAGGTCGTCTCGCCCGGGCCGCCGTAGATGGCATCATTGCCGGCCCCGCCGACGATCTGATCGTAACCCGACCCTCCGTAGACCGTCTCGCCATCGTTTCCGAGCAGGACCTTGTCGCTCCCCGCGCCAAGGAAGATGCCGCCGGTCTGAGATCCGGAGGATCCGTCGTAGAAGATGTTGCCGTCGTCGAAGTGGATGGCGCCATGGATCGCGCCAGTATTGATGACTTGGCTGCCAGGACCCCCGCCGCCGGCGGCGAAGTTCTGCGGATCGCCGATCCCGAGATCGATCTCGCCGTTGATCGTGCCGTTGTTGGTCAGGTGTACGAGTGGCGACTGCGCCGGCGACGAGGAGCTATAGACGACGAGCGCCGTCTTGGCCGTGATGACACCGGAGTTCGAGAACAGCGCCGGCTGCGACGGGTAGTAGGATCCCGTCAGCTCGAACGCCACGGCCACGCCGTTCTGGCTCGTGACGGTGACGTCGCCACTGTTCGACACCGAGCTCACCATCGCGCCCAAGGCCGCCGAGGCGCCGGAAACCGTGAATTCCCCGGTGTTGGTGAACACGGCGCTGTAATACCCGGCGACGCCGGCTGCCCGATCGCCCGTGACGCTGAACGTTCCTGAATTGGTGAACAACCCCGCGCTGGCGCCGTAAGCGTACGCGGCGGAGCTCACGGACCACTGGCCGTCGTTCTGCACAGCTGCGGTGCTGGCCGAGCCGTGAGCTTCCGATCCGGCGCCGTTGGCCTCCACATGCAGGCTCCCGCCCGCCATGACCCTGATCAGGTCGGAGGACTCGCTGCCGTCGTCGGCCACGCCCCTGATGATCAGGTTCGGCGTAGACGTGACGAGCTGCACCGAGCCCTTGATGGTCAGGTTGGACGTGGAGCCCGGATTGTAGCGGAGTGTGAAGGCCGGCGAATGCGTCTCATCGTAAACCAGATGCTGGTTCGCCCTGACGATGTAGTCCGAGGTGACATTCGTCGTCGTGGAGGAGGTCGGATAGGTCGCCCCACCACCGAAGACCGCAGCCAAAACGCCATTCACCTGGCCGGACTGGTAAGCAGGGCGGGCTGGGGTCGCGGTAGGATTGGCCGACAGATCGATGCTTTCCAGCACTCCGTCGACTCCCACGAACAGAAAACGCCCGTCGTTGGAGACGGACATTTGGGCCGTGTTGTAGCTGCCGACGCTTGCGATCGGGCTTGAAAAACCGCTGAGCTGGATCGTGCCGATCTGGGCCCAGGACGTCGTATTCAGGACTTCGATCTGGTCGGCGGTGCCGTCGAGGACGAACAACTTCGTTCCATCGGCGCTGAAATGGACGCCCGCCACGAAGTCCGAGTTGGGCAAGGTCAGCGACTTCACCATGCCCAGTTGGAGGTCGCGGATGTCGAGCAGGGTCCCGACGCCCTCGGCTACCAATCCGGCGCCTTCGCTTATGTCGCCGACCCGGTACCCATAGACGCCGTTCTGGACCTTGACGACCTTGTCTGTCGCAGAGTCGTATAGGTCTTGGCTGGCGGGGGAATAGGCGTTCTCCAGAACAAGAACGTAACGTCCATGATCGGAAGTAATCAGGGGCGAGGACCCCGCGATGCCGCTGATGCCGCTGACCACGCCGTTCCCAACCGCCGGCGCCGAGGCCAGGAATTCGGACAAGGGGGCGCCGTTGGTGCCTCCCCTGGAAATCAGCGCTTCGCCATTGGCGGCGATGGCAATGTCGGTGACGCCCTCCTCCAGCCACTCGACCTGAAAGTCCAGATGGGTGATCGCGAGGTTTGAAAGCGAGATCCGATCGATGTGGTCGTAGGGCTCGCCGTTTGACACGGTGAGCTTGTTCTCGCCCACCAGCAGGAACGACCCGTCCCGCGATAGGGCGATGCTGGCCAGACCAACCCCTACGTCGATGGGAGAAAGGAACGATCCTGTCACCGCATTGAAGCGGAGGACTTCGCCCGACAGAGTGCTGAGGTAGAGGATGCCGTTGGCGTCGTCGTAGACGAAGTCAGTGACGCCCGGCGTGTTGGCCGCCCGACTGAGATCGGTCATCGCTCCCCACCCAACCTGGACGTCCGCGCCGGAAATCTTACCACCTGAAGTTAAGCTGAAGGCGCCCTTCCTGTCGACCGCCTTCGCCCGCGGCGGGACGACGCCTCCCTCTCGCTCAATGACGCCTTCTCCGGCAAACTCGGCCCATGCCCCAGGTCAGTTTCACCGAGAACCTCAAGCGGCACATCGAGTGCCCGGCCGTCGCCGTCCCCGGCTCGACCGTGCGCGAGGTGCTCGACGCCGTCTTCGCCGACAATCCGATGCTGAAGTCATATATTCTCGACGACCAGGGTCGGGTCCGGCGTCACGTGAACGTCTTCATCAATGGGAGCTTCGTGTCGGACCGGCTGGCCCTGTCCGATCCGGTGGGTCCGACGGACGAGGTCTTCGTGTTCCAAGCGCTGTCGGGAGGATAGCGATGAGCGATCTGCTGCATGTGGCGAGCCGCAAGGGGCTGTTCAGTTTCGAGCGGAACGGATCGGGGTGGACGGCGGCTGGGCCGCCGGCCTTCCTCGGCGAGCCGGTGTCGGCGGTGCTCACCGATCCTCGGGACGGGGCCATCTATGCGGCCCTCCGGCTGGGCCATTTCGGGGTGAAGCTGCACCGGTCGGACGACGGCGGCGCGAGCTGGAAGGCTCTGGCGGCGCCGGCCTTTCCGGTGCTGGAGACCCCCGACGAGACCGCGCCCTCGGTCGACACCATCTGGACCCTGACGGCGGGCGGGCCCGACCAGCCGGGGCTGATCTGGGCTGGCATCGCCCCCAGCGCCGTGTTCGTCAGCCGCGACCGCGGCGAGAGCTGGGAGCTGGTGCGCGGCCTCTATGACCGGCCCGAGCGGCAGAAGTGGTTCGGCGGCGGCACCGAGCTCGCCGCGCCGCACTCGATCCGGGTCGATCCCCGCGATAGCCGCAAGGTCACCGTCGCGGTCTCCTGTGGCGGCATCTGGAAGACCGACGACGCCGGCGAGACCTGGCGCCAGGCCGGCCATGGCCTGCGCAACGCCTATATGCCGCCCGACCAGGCCTATGATCCGGTGTCCCAGGACCCGCACCTGATCGCCGCCTGTCCGGCCGATCCGGACGTGGTCTGGTGCCAGCACCACAACGGCGTCTTCAAGTCCGAGGACG
>CAZTMF010000106.1:0-8897 GCA_964614675.1 uncultured Caulobacteraceae bacterium
TTCCTGAAGTCGGTGACCCGCCAGACGCCGAAGATCACCATCCCCTCGCCCTCGGTCATGCACTTCCGGGGGGGCCGGGAGGCCATCTCGCAGGAGGCCTATCCGGACATGGGGGAGTTCTACGCCGACCTCGCCCGGGTCTACCGCGAGGAGATCGCCGATCTCATCGAGGCCGGTTGCCGCTACCTGCAGATCGACGAGGTGAACTTCGCCTATCTCTGCGATCCCAAGCTGCGCTCGCAGGTGCGCGCCGACATCGGCGAGGATCCCGACCAGCTGACCCACACCTATGCCCGGCTGATCAACGACACCATCCGAGACAAGCCGGCGGACATGGTGGTCTGCATGCACCTCTGCCGCGGCAATTTCGCCGGCAATTGGGTGGCCGAGGGCGGCTACGACCCGGTGGCCGAGGTGCTGTTCAACGAGATCGAGGTCGACGGCTATTTCATGGAGTACGACTCCGCCCGCGCCGGCGGCTTCGAGCCCCTGCGCTTCCTGCCCAAGGGCAAGACCGTGGTCCTGGGCCTGGTCACCACCAAGCGGGGCGAGATGGAGACCAAGGACGAGCTGAAGCGGCGGATCGAGGAGGCGGCGAGCTTCGCGCCCATCGAGCAGCTCTGCCTGTCGCCCCAGTGCGGCTTCGCCAGCGGAGTCGCGGGCGCGACCATGGATATCGAACACGAGAAGCGGAAGCTCGAGCTGGTGGTCGAAACCGCCCGCGAAGTGTGGACCTAGGTCGGTCCGACGTCCGTCAGGCGCTGAGCCGGACCTGCTCGTGCCGCGTCTTGGAGCGGCGCTGCCGCCGGGCCTCCGCAACCGCGCTCTCGAGCGAAGCCATCAGGCGAGCGACATTGATCGGCTTGGACACCACGTCGGTGATGCCGCAGGCGCGGTAATGCAGCACATCCATCGGCTCGGACGCGGTGGTCACGGCGATGATCGGCACCGCCGCGGCCTCGCCCGGCAGGGCGCGGATGGCCCGGGTGGCGGCCACGCCGTCCATGCCCGGCATCAATATGTCCATGAACACAAGATCGAAGCGGCCCGACCGGGCGGCCTCCACGGCCTCGCGGCCGCTGGCGACGGCTTCAAAGCTGACCCCGAACTGATCGCAGCAGACGCCGAGGACGGCGCGGTTCTCCGCGATATCGTCCACGATCAGAACCCGGATGCGGCGCGCCGCCGCCTTTCGCGAACCCGACGCAGGCGCCGCCTTCAGCGGCCCCTGGACAGACGCTTCCTCCAACGACATTCCCCATTCCCCCATCGACCGGAAACAATTTTAGCGCGACCAACTTAAAGAGAGCGTTAGCGTCCGGGGGCCGCAGAGAGCGAAATCCCGGCGACGCCTGCGTCAGCCTGCCGCGGTCTTCCGCTTCAACACATGGGGCGCGTTCGCGCGGCGCTCTTCCTCGACATGGAGGCTCATCAGGGACTCCATGAGTCCCTCCTCGGCGGCGGAATTGACCGCCACCACCGTGGCCTCCTCGCAGCCTTCGGCGGCGACGTAGGCGTGGCCCATGGAGGAGTCGAGATAGATCGACTCGCCCTCGCCCAGGGTCACCGGATCGTAGAATTCGGTGTGCACGGCGATGCGGCCGGAGAGCACGAAGACGAACTCCTCGCCCGGGTGGCGCACCAGTTCGCCGAATTCCTCGAGGCTCCGGGCCCGGATGCGGGCCACCACCGGGATCATCCGCTTCCGGCGCAGCTCGGGGCACAGGTAGTGGTACTCGTAGTTGGGCGTCGAGACCTCGACCGCGTCCTCGAGGCTGCCGATGCTGCGGCGGGCGGTGACGGCCGCAGGCTCCTGGGCCGCGTCCTCCTCGGCGAACAGCTCGGACATGCGCATGTTCAGCCGCTGGCTGAGCTGGAGCAGCTTGTCATAGGTGAGAGTCAGGCGGTCGTGCTCGACCTTCGAAAGGGTGGAGACCGGGATGCCGGTGCGGTCGCTCATCTGCTTGAGCGTCCAGCCCTTGCGGGCGCGCAGGGCGCGGAGCAGGCCGCCGAGGGAGGGCGGGGTTCTGGCCATCAGCTGCGGGGCCTTTCCGGCCGCCGCGGGATCCGCTTCACCTGTCCGTCTCCTACCCGTCGCGTCGGCGCGGCCGACCCGGGAACTCTAGCCGATTTGCAACGCGGGGCCAGCCGAGGCCGGTCCCTTCTCTCGCGGTCCCGTTCTATCCTACATTTGGCCGGAATAGGTTGACTTTTTCTGATCAGGACGAAACATCCCGAAAGGGTAACCCTGCCGCCCATCGGCGGCGGGGTTCCGTCTGGGGAGATGTGCGATGGGCCTTCATCGTCGCTGGTTGTCGATGTTCGTCGCGCTTCTTGCGCCCGCCGCCGTGGCCCAGCCCCTGGGTCCGACGGTCAAGCCGCCGCCGGCCGCGCCCCCAGCCGTCGCTCAGGCGCCGGCGTCTTCCGGCCACGTCCTGGACAGGACCGACGTCGAAGCGTGGCTCGACGGCTTCATGCCCTACGCCCTGGGCCGCGGAGACATCCCCGGCGCGGTGGTGGCGGTGGTCAAGGACGGCCAGCCGCTTCTGGTGAAGGGCTATGGCTATTCCGACGTGGCGAAGAAGACGCCCGTCGAGCCCGATACGATCTTCAGGCCGGGATCGATCAGCAAGCTGTTCACCTGGACGGCGGTGATGCAACTGGTCGGCGAGGGCAAGCTCGACCTCGACAAGGACGTCAACGCCTACCTCGACTTCAAGATTCCCGACCGCCCCGACGGCCCGATCACCCTGCGCCGGTTGATGACCCACACGGCCGGCTTCGAGGAGACCATCCAGGGCCTGATCAATTCCGACCCGAAGCGCTTCCGGCCCCTGGCCGCAGCGATGAAGGACTGGATTCCCGAGCGGATGTACAAGGCCGGCTCGACCCCCGCCTATTCGAACTATGGCGCCTCGCTGGCGGGCTACATCGTCCAGCGGGTCTCGGGCGAGCCCTTCGAGACCTACATCGCGCACCACATCTTCCAGCCGCTGGGCATGACCCATTCCACCATGGTCCAGCCCCTGCCGGCGGCGCTGCAGCCCTTCATGTCCAAGGGCTACCAGCCGGGCGACGACAAGGGCGTGCCCTATGAGCTGATCGACATGAGCCCCGCCGGCGCCCTGGCCATGAGCGGCGTGGACGCCACCAAGTTCATGATCGCCCATCTGGCCGCGGAGAAGGGCCCCAACGCGCTCCTGCCGCCGGACGTCGCGCGCGAGATGCACCGCACCGAGGCTCCGGGCTTCGAGCGGCTGAACCGGATGGCCCTCGGCTTCTACCAGTCGAACACGAACGGCCACGCCATCATCTCGCACGGCGGCGACACCGAGGTGTTCCACTCGGACCTGAACCTGTTCATCGACGACGGGGTGGGGATCTACGTCAGCCTCAACAGCATCGGCCGGGATGGCGCGGGCCACGTGCTCCGCGCGGCCCTGCTGCGCGACTTCGCTGACCGCTATTTCCCGGGCCCGGCGCCGAGCGGCCAGGTCGCGCCAAGCCTCGCCAAGGCTCACGCCCAGATGTTCGCCGGAACCTATATGAGCTCCCGTGGATCGGACTCGAACTGGGCCTCGGTCGTCGACTTCCTGAGTGAGATCAAGGTCGCGGCCCTGCCGAACGGCGACGTCGTCGTGGGGGGTCTCAACGGCGTCAACGGTCAGCCGATCAAGTGGCGGGAGATCGCGCCCTTCGTCTGGAAGGACGTGAACAGCCCGCAGCTCCTCTCGGTGGTGGTCAAGGACGGCAAGGTCGTGCGGTTCGCCAACGGCGACTACGCGCCGATCTTCGTCTTCGACCGCGTCCCCGCCGGAAAGGACACTACCTGGCTCATGCCCGCCCTGCTCGCCGCGATCTCGGTGCTGCTGCTGACAGCCGTGCTCTGGCCGGTGACCGCGCTGGTGCGCCCGAAGTACGGCGCGGCCTTCCCTCTCTCCGGCGACGAGGCGAAGAGCTACCGCGCCGCTCGCGCCGGGGCCGTCGCCACTCTGGCCCTCGGCCTGGGCTGGACGCTCATCGTGGTGGTGGGGCTGAAGCAGCTCGACTTCTTCGGCCCCGCCGCGGCGCCCTGGCTCCTGATCCTGGGGCTGCTGGGCCCGCTTCTGCTGCTCGCGGCCCTGGCGGGAACGGCCTGGGATGCCTGGCTGATCTGGACCCGCCGGCGCGGCTGGCGCTCATGGCTGGCCAGGCTCTGGTCGGCGGCCCTGGTGCTGAGCGTGCTGGTCGCACTGTGGGTGGTGGCCGCCTTCCACATGTACGGCCCGAACAGCCACTACTGAGCCGCGCGCCGGCATCATCATCCAGGGGCGCGCCATGAGTGCTTCCGAACGGCTGACCCTGACGGTCAAGGCGGAGACCATCCCGCTGAAGGAGCCGTTCTACATCTCCGGCTACACCTTCGAAGCGGTGAACCTGGCCGTCGTGGAGCTTCGCCAGGGACCGTTCCTTGGGCGGGGAGAGGCGTCCGGCGTCTACTATTTCAAGGAGGACGCCCAGCGCATGGGCGTTGCGATCGAGGCGGTCCGCGCCGAGATCGAAGCCGGGATCACCCGCGAGGCCCTGGCCGCCCTGATGCCGCCGGGCGGCGCGCGCAACGCCGTCGACTGCGCCCTCTGGGAGCTCGAGGCCCAGCGCGCGGGATGGCCGGTCTGGATGCTGGCCGGGGTAGGCGAGCCCGTTCCCAAGATCACCACCTTCACCCTGAGCGCCGAGGCGCCTGAGCGCATGGCGAAAGCAGCGCGGGGGTTCGGCCAGGCCAAGGCGCTCAAGCTCAAGCTCACCGGCGAGGATCCGGCGCTCGACGCCGAGCGGGTGCGGGTGGTGCGCGCGGTCAGGCCCGACGTCTGGATGGGCGTCGACGGCAACCAGGGCTTCACGCCCGACCGGCTGGAGAAGCTGACCCCGGCCCTGCTCGACGCCAAGGTGGAGCTGGTCGAACAGCCCTTCCCGCGCGGCTGCGACGCCTGGATGGCGGGCCTCGACTATCCGATCGCAACGGCGGCGGACGAGAGCGTCCAGGGCCTGGAGGAGCTCGAAGGCCTCACCGACTTCGACGTCGTGAACATCAAGCTCGACAAATGCGGCGGCCTGACCGAGGCGCTGGCGATGGCGCGCCTGGCCCGGCGCATGGGCCTCGGCGTCATGGTCGGCAATATGGTGGGCACCAGCTGGGCGATGGCGCCGGCCTTCGTGGTCGGCCAGCTCTGCGACATCGTCGACCTCGATGGCCCGGTGGTGCTGAGGCGTGACCGCAAGCCGCACATCGCCTATCGCGGCGGCCGCATCTGCTGCGACGACGCCGTCTGGGGCGCCCCTGCGGCGCCAAAGCCACGCCGGCCCAGGCCTTTTGCCTCCAGATGGGGCAGTTACGCGCCTGATCAGAAAATTTGATTGCAGAATTTTAATCCTGAGACCACGCTGACCCCAATAGGATTGGGGGATTGGGTCCGATGACCACCAAGAACAAGCTGCGTATCGCTCTGGCCGTCTCGGCCGCCGCGCCCGTGATGATGGCCGCCAGCTTCGCCGCCGCAGCGGCCGCGCCGCCGTCGGGCGCCACCAGTGTGGGCGAGATCGTGGTCACCGCCGAGAAGCGGAGCGAGAAACTGCGCGAGATCCCGCAGTCGGTCAGTGTGGTCTCAGGCCAGGCCCTCGCCAGCCAGCAGGCCTTCAGCCTGCAGGACGTGATCGCCCAGGTGCCCAACCTCTCGATCGCGCAGTCGCAGCCCGGGCAGGCGCGCGTCGTGCTGCGCGGGGTCAACACCAATGGCGTCGCCTCCACCGTCGCCGTCTATATCGATGACACGCCCTTCGGATCCTCCAGCGGCGTCGCCAATGGCGCGGTGCTGGCGGCCGACTTCGACACCTTCGACGTCTCCCGTGTGGAGGTGCTGCGCGGACCGCAAGGCACGCTCTATGGCGCAAGCTCCCTTGGCGGCGTCCTGAAGTACGTCACCAACGCCCCGCAGCTCGACCGCTTCAGCCTCCGCGCCGGAGGGTCGGTCGCCGGGGTGGACGGCGGCGGGACAGACTGGCGCGCGGACGGCGTGGTCAACGCGCCCATGGGTGACGGCGGGGCGATCCGGATCAGCGGTTACTACCGCCAGGACGGCGGTTACATCGACCAGATCGGCACGCTCGGATCCCCCATCGTCAAGAACGCCAACGGCGACCAGGTGTATGGCGGCCGGGCTTCGATGCTGTTCCGGCCGAACGACAAGATCTCGCTGCGCCTGACCGCGTATCTGCAGAACATCCAAGCCGGCGCGCCGAACCTGGTCGACGCCGATCCGGCGACCGGCAAGCCGCTCAACTCCGGCTTCACCCACACCAACGACTATCCGGAGTCCTCCAACGTCAATTACCGGCTCTACAACGCCGACATCGGCTGGGACCTGGGCCTCGCGACCCTCAGCTCCTCCACGAGCTACGAGACCCTCGACAAGGACCAACTCGACGACGTGAGCTCCGTCGCGCTTGCCCCAGGCGTCAGCTACGGCGCCTTGCTGACCTCGATCTTCTCGACGCCCGCCGATCCGCTCGGCATGACCGAAGCCTCGACCCTCGGGCAGGAGAAATGGACCCAGGAGGTCAGGCTGACCTCGCCTTCCGGACAGCGGATCGAGTGGCTGCTGGGCGGCTACTACACCCACGAGACCGGCTCGATCGCCCAGACCCTGAACGCCTTCGACGTGGGCACGCTGAACTCGGCAGGCCTGCCGGACCTCGAGATCGCCCATGTGGATTCGGTCTACCAGGAGCTCGCCGGCTTCGCGAACGCGACGGTGCACGTGACCAAGCAGCTTTCGGTCCAGGTGGGCGGCCGCTACAGCCACAACAAGCAGACCGGCACCGAGAGCGTGGACGGGCTCCTGGTCGGCGGCCTGACCACCTTCACGCCCGGCAATTCCTCCGAGGACGTGTTCACCTGGTCCGTGGCGCCCAAGTACGAGATCAACGAGCACGCGGCCGTCTATTTCCGCGCCGCCAAGGGCTACCGGCCGGGCGGACCCAACGTCCTGCCGCCGGGGGCCCCGGCGAGCGTTCCGACCAGCTACAAGGCGGACTCCCTGATCAGCTACGAAGGCGGCTTCAAGTCCGACTGGTTCGACCGGCGGCTGACCTTGGACGCCTCGGTGTTCTATCTCGACTGGACCGACGTCCAGCTGTTCGCCAGCGTCAACGGTTTCGGCGTCAACACCAACGGCGGCACGGCTGTCAGCAAGGGCGTGGAGTTCTCCGCGACCGCCCGGCCGATGGATGGGCTCAGCCTCTTCGCCGGCGGCTCGCTCACCAGCGCGCGGCTCACCGAGGACACGCCGGCGATCACTGGCGGGCTCAAGGGCGACCGGCTGCCGTTCGCGCCGAAGTACACCTTCACCCTCGGCGGTGACTACGAGCGCATGCTCTACAAGGACTATTCCGGCTTCGTCGGCGCGACCTGGTCCCTGGTGGGAGAGCAGAACCCTGGCTTCGACACCACCTACCAGGCGGTGTTCGGCAAGAGGTTCCAGATCCCCAGCTATGGTCGCCTCGACCTCAGGGCCGGGGTCCGGACGGGCCGTTGGACGCTGGAAGCGTTCGCCAAGAACGTCACCGGCTCTGACGGCCTGATCAACGTCGAGGGCTATGGCGCCCAGCCGAACGGCGCCCTGCTGGTGGCCCCGTTGCGCCCCCGCACCATAGGCGCCAGCCTCACCGCAAACTTCTGATCGTCCCCGCGTCGAAAGTCACCTCATGGTCGCCGTCCAGCTGAGGCCCGAGCCGACCGTACGGCTCGAGCTGCCGCATCCGTACCTGCTGTTCCTCGGCGACGTGCAGGAGCCCAGTTACGCCAAGACCGCCTTCGGCCTGAAGGACTGGGCGCCGGACAAGTGCGTCGGCGAGATCGCCCTGCCGTCCGGGACTGTCAGCGTCGGCCTGCCGCGGCTCACGCCGGCCGAGGCGCGGGCCCGCGGCGCCCGGGCGCTGGTGATCGGCGTCGCCAATCCTGGCGGGGTGATCGGGCGGGGCTGGGTCCAGGTGCTGCTCGAGGCGCTCGAGGCCGGTCTCGATCTGATCGGCGGCCTGCACGCGCGCCTCAGGGACATCCCCGAGCTCTCCGCCGCGGCGCAGCGGCTCGGCCGGAGGCTGATCGACGTGCGCGACCCGCCGCCGGGCATCCCCCTGGCCACGGGCGTCCCGCGCGGCGGCAGGCGTCTGCTCACCGTCGGCACCGATTGCGCCCTCGGCAAGAAGTACACGGCGCTGGCCCTGGCCAGGGCCTTCCAGGCGCGCGGGCTCGACGCGGACTTCCGCGCTACCGGCCAGACCGGCATCCTGATCGCCGGCGGGGGCATGCCGATGGATGCGGTGGTGGCCGACTTCGAGGCGGGCGCCGCCGAGATGCTTTCGCCGCCCGCCGATCCGGACCACTGGGACGTGATCGAGGGACAGGGCTCGGTCCTGCACCCGGCCTATGCCGCCGTCTCGCTAGGGCTGCTGCACGGCAGCCAGCCGGACGTCTTCGTGGTCTGCCACCAGCCCGGCCGCCAGAGGCTGATGGGGCATGAGGCCTTCGCCCTGCCCAGCGTCGAGGATGTGATCGACCTGACCATCCGGCTGGGACGGCGCACCAATCCCGCCATCCGTTGCGCCGGCGCCAGCCTCAACACCGCCGCCTTCGCACCGGCCGAGGCCGAGGCCCTGATGGCGGCCGAGGCCGCGCGCCTCGGCCTGCCGGTCGCCGATCCGGTCCGGGGCGGCGACCGTTTCGACGCCCTGGTCGACGCCTGCCTTGCCTGAGGCCCCAGTGACCTTCGCCTCCAAGCGCGACCTGTTCGGCCACCCCCGCGGCCTCACGGTGCTGTTCCTCACCGAGACCTGGGCGCAGTTCTCCTACTTCGGCATGCAGG
>CAZTMF010000107.1:0-8866 GCA_964614675.1 uncultured Caulobacteraceae bacterium
CAGGACGAGGAGATGCTGCGGGCCATGCACCCCGAGCTCTACGTCCTGCCGCCGGTCTCCCACAAATACGTTCCCAAGAAGACGGCCTGGGGCGACCCGGACCTTCGAGGCATGTGGCCGACCGACTCCTTCGGCGGCATGTACGTCCAGCATCCCGAGGAGATGGGCGACCGGGTCTGGCTGACCGACGAGGAAGCCAAGGTCGTCGACGCCAACATGGCGCGCCAGCGCGACGCGCCGGCCAAGGAGACCAAGTCCGGCAAGCTCGGCATGGGCAACTGGGTGGAGATGACCGGCGCGAGCCGTCGGACGGCGATGATCGTCGATCCGAAGAACGGCCGCCTGCCGGAGATGACGCCCGCGGGCAAGAAGTTGTCCGCGCTCGGCCGTTCGAGCTGGATGAACGGCCAGAACTTCGACTGGGTGACCGACTTCGACAGCTGGGACCGCTGCATCAGCCGCGGCTTCCCCGCCTCGATGTTCCCCTTCCGCTACAACAACGGCCTGCAGATCCTGCAGTCGCCGGGCTATGTGGTGATCAATCTCGAGATGATCCACGACGCGCGGATCATCCCGCTCGATGGCCGCCCGACCAATCCGGGCGTCACCGACTGGATGGGCCAGAGCCGCGGCCACTGGGACGGCAATACCCTGGTGATCGAGACCGACCACATCCGGCCGGGGGCCTCCCCGCTGAACATGGCCACCCTCGGCGCGCACTATGGCAACACCGATCCGATGAGCTCGCAGGCGCACGTGACCGAGCGGCTGACGCCGATCGACGCGAACCACATCACCTATGAGATGACCTATTCGGATCCGGTCTACTGGACCGCGCCCTTCACCATGCGCGTCGATTGGACCCGGAACGAAAAGTACCAGTTCTTCGAATACGCCTGCCACGAGGGCGACGAGCAGGTGCGCAACTACATCGTGACCAACCGCATCCAGCGGAAGCAGGCCAAGGAGGCGGCGGCCCAGAAGGCGGCGGAAGCGGCCTCGGCGGCCAAGCCGGCCGACGCCGTGGTCCCGGCGGCGTCCGCGGCTCCGGCCAAGACGCGTTCGTGACCCCACACCCCGCTCACCCCGGCGAAGGCTGGGGCCCAGGACAAGTGACTCCGTGCCTGCGGCAAGGGTCCGCAACAGCGCCGCTTCGTCCTGCTGCGGAGATGAGGGCTCTGACCTGTCCTGGGTCCCGGCCTATGCCGGGATGAGCGGGGGAGGGCGGGCTTGAGGCGCCTGTGCTTGGCTCTGATCGTGGCCGCGCCTCTCTTCGCGCCTGTCGTGGCATACGCCCAGCAAAAGGACCTCGTCACCGTTCCGCCCGTGCCCAAGACCTATCACCCCAGGAAGACCCCCTGGGGCGAGCCGGACCTGCGCGGGACCTGGCCGATCGACCACCTGAACTTCACGCCCCTGCAGCGCACGCCCGCCCAGGGGAACCGCGCCTTCCTCACCGACGAGGAATACGCCGCTCGCAGCAAGCAGCTCACCGACCGCGCCGGCCAGTACGCGGACGAGGAGAAGAAGGGCAAGCTCGGCATGGGCCACTGGGTCGAGGTGGGGACGCCCAACCGGCGCACCTCCCTGCTGATCGTTCCGGCCAACGGCCAGCTGCCGCCCCAGACCCCGGAGGGCAAGCGCCGAGGCGCCCTGATGCGCTCGAGCTACCGGGCCGACGAGAAGAGTTACGACTGGGTGACCGACTTCGACACCTGGGACCGGTGCATCACCCGCGGCATGCCGGCCTCGATGTTCCCGTTCAACTACAACAACGGCATCCGCCTCTTCCAATCGCCGGGCGTCGTGGCCCTGCAACTGGAGATGGTGCATGAGGTCCGCATCATTCCAACGGGCGGCCAGGCCGCCCTGCCGGCGCCCATGAGGAACTGGCTGGGCGAAAGCCGCGGCCACTGGGAGGGCGACAACACCCTGGTCATCGAGACCGATCACCTGAAGCCCGGACCCTCGGCCACCCACGCCGGCACCTGGGGCTCGCCCCGCAACAACGACACCCCGATCTCGGACGAGGCCCGCATCGTCGAGCGCATCACCATGACCGGGCCCGACACGGCGGTCTACGAGGTGACCTACACCGATCCGGTGGTCTTCACCGCCCCCTGGACGGCGCGCCTGGATTGGCGGCGCAACGAGAAGTACGTCCTCTACGAATATGCCTGCCACGAGGCCGACGTGCAGATCGCCGGCCTCATCACCTCCTCGCGCGCCCAACGCGCCCAGGAGGCCGCCAAGGTCCAGGCCAAGCCTTGATCAGCGGGGAGGGCGGGTCTCGGCTTTCGCTGGAATGACGATCGATGCATGATCAACGAAACAAGTCTCGGGAGGACACCATGAAGCGCAGCGCGCTCATCGCACTACTGCTCGCCGGCGGCGTGGCCGCCACGGCTTTCGCTCAGCAGCCTCCCGCCAGCGGCGCCCCGGCCGGACCGCCCGCTGGCGCCCGGCCGCGCGGCAATCCCCTGCCGCCGCCCGAGCCGATCGAGCACATCAAGGGCAACGTCTACAAGGTCTTCGGCGGCGGCGGGAACACCACGGTGGTGGTGCAGAAGGACGGGGTCGTCCTCGTCGACACCAAGATGCCGGGCAACGGGCCGGCCATCCTGGGCGAGGTGAAGAAGGTCACCGACAAGCCGGTCAAGCTGGTCATCAACACTCACAGCCACCCCGACCACCTGGGCAGCAACGACTACATCCGCGACCAGTATCCCAACGTGAAGATCGTAATGAACGAGGGGGCCAAGGAAGAGGTCCTCGCCAACAAGGGCTACGGCCCCAAGCTCCAGCCGACCGAGACCTACAAGGACAAGCTTGTCATTGGAACGGGGGCCGACCAGGTCGTGCTCTACCACTTCGGCCGGGGCCACACGAACGGCGACACCTTCGCCTTCTTCCCGGCCCAGCACGTGCTCTGCATGGGCGATGTGATGGCCTGGGACATGGCGCCGTTCCTGCCCGCGGGTGGGGCCGAGGCCATCGCCGACGAGATCGACCACCTGGTCGCCGCCCTCAAGGGCAAGGGCGTCCAGTACGTCGTCGAGGGCCACGGCAACGTGAACACCTGGGCGCACCTGCAGCGCTTCGCCCGCTTCAACCGGGCCCTGATCAAGGCCGCCAGGCTCCACTACGACAAGGGCGATCCCCCCGGCGCAGCCGTGGCCGACCTGGCGAAAAACCCCGAGTTCGCGCCTCTGCTCGACCACAAGATCAAGCAGGGCCTCGAATACGGCAACACGCCCTTCGCCCGAGCCAACATGAACGTCAACGTCGCCTACACGGAGTTCGCCGGCGAGAAGGCAGGGTTCGGGATCGCGAACGGCGCGCCGCTGCCGGCGACCGACAAGCACAAGGGCTCCAACCCCGCCGACACGGCGCCTCCGACGCCCGCCGACATCGCGGCGGAAACGCCCCGGCCAAAGTTGCCGAGCGCGTAGGGCGGGGCCATCTGGCGAATTCCGGGGCGCGTAGCGCGTCCCGGGATTTGCTGGTCATTCCTTTGGGGGCGGCGGCTTCGACCGGCACGGCGCGGGCGCGGCCCTGCTCTCGGTGCCCAGCACGATACGGATCGGCCGCTCGAAGAACATCGCGTGCTTCTCATTGTCAGAGGCGAGCGGGTCTTCGACGAGGACGGCGAAATTCTTCGGATCGTTGCGGTCCTTGGAGATGACGCCGTACACGACCATCGAGTGCATCAGGCCCTTGTCCCCCGTGGCGACGACGAAGTGGCCGTGTCCCTCCAACAGCTTCTTGACGAAATCAAAGGTCCACGACGTTTCGGGGACCTCGCTGGAAATCTTAAGCTGCAGCCGCCATTCGGCGTATACGGCCTCGACGTCGGCGTCGGTGTCTCCGACGAGCGCATTGGAGCTGTCGACGCATCCCGTGCCCCTGTAATAGTCGATCAGCGTCTGGTCGGTGACATTGGAGGCGACGAAGCCCTTCACCCGTTGCCATGAGGCGATCGCCGAAGCCCAGCAAGTGAGCGCCGACTGCGGAAAGTGCGGCGGCTTGGCCAGCGTCAGCGTCGGGCCCGGAGTGGGCGCCGCCGGCTCTGCCGCCGGCGCCTCCTGACGCCGCACGGTCCCCGAGGGGGCCGCCGCACCGCGCTCGCCGCCCCCCTGCTGTACGACGTGGGCGAGCTCATGGGCGATCAGGCTGCGGCCGTCGGCGCTGGCGGGGCGGTATTCCCCGGCGGCGAAGACCACATGCGAGCCGGCCGTGTAGCCGCGCGCACCGACATCCCGAGCCGATTGCGCCGCGGCGCCGTCCGTGTGAACGCGCACCCGGGAAAAATCGGCGCCGAAGCGCGGCTCGAAGAAGTCGCGCAAACCGGTATCCAGGGCTTCGCCGGGCGCGGAGAGCGCCGCCGACACAGAGTCAGGCGCGACTCCTTCCGCCAGATCATTGTCCGCAGGCGATGCGCGCAGGTCCTGTTCTTCTTCGCAGGCCGCACAGGCGCGGCGCAGCACCGGAGCATCCGAATTGGGACCCGTCGCCGGATCGACCATGCGCATCACCTTGGCCGCCGCTTCGTCCGCCTCTCGTTCCAGCGGATCGCTGGCGGTTCCCACCGTGAGCTTCCGTTGCAGGCGGCGCAGCATGGCCTGGTTGCCGACCAGCTGCGAGGGTTTGGACCTGGGCGCCCCCACAGCGGCCAGGCGCTCGGGCGCGCTCGCGGCATGGGCCACGGAGGGAGACGCGGTCGTCATGCTCGCACCTCACTGGGCGGTCGATCGCTTTCGACCGGCGGCCTGGCAGCGGACTCGGCGCAAGCAGCTAAGCCGACGCCGTGTTTCGGATCTGGGCCTGTAGGTGCAAGCTCAACCTTGGCGCGGGCGCCGAGTCAAGTTCACGATTTTGGCGATCAAGTGCGGGCCGGAGGCGCCGGTGACGCACTGGCCCGACGGGACGCCCGCGTCGCCGATGACTTGAACGTTCTGACTTGCCGACGGGTCGTCTCGCGTGGCCGAATGGAGCGCCATGAAAGAGGGCGCCCCAAGAACGCTTGTGGTCCATGCGCTTCTGCTCGGTGAGCGGATGAACACCACGGGGCTCGAGCGCGACGAGGTGATCGCCACGATCCCTCTGTCTTTCCGGGTCGGCGAGCGGGGTTTGGCGGCGCTCTTCCGCTACGGCGCCGCGGTCTTCGTGGACGTCGAGCCGGAACGCCAGGACGAGACGCTCAGGGACCTGGCCAGCCGGATCTCGGGACCCGAGGAGACCCCGGACGAGGAAGTCGCCACCATCGTCGTTCAGCCGGGCCAGGACGAGCTGATCACGCCCAGCGGCGCCATCCAGCTGCATGAGGCGACGCCGGAGCATCTTCTCATCGTCGCGGACGTCCTGGCCAAGAGCGTGGCGCTGGCGCGGGACGAGCGACGGGTCGCGGCCGTGTTCGACGCCATCGAGCCCTTCGCCGCCGCCCTGGCCTCCAAGGGGCGGCCGCCCGGCGCGCGGCGGCGCAAGATCCTGCGCCTGATCGGCGAGGCCCTGCTGGTCCAGCACCGCGTCTCCGGCCGGGTCGCCGTGCGCGAGAAGCCCGACATCCTCTGGGATCGCCCGGACCTCGAACGCCTCTACAGCCGGCTCGAGGACGAATACGAGCTGATCGAACGCGCCGAGACCCTGGACCGGAAACTGGCCGTTATCGCCAGCTCGACCACGGCCTTCGTCGACCTGCAGGACGCCGACCGTTCGATGAGGCTGGAGGCCATCATCGTCCTCCTGATCCTGGCGGAACTCGTGGTGGCCTCGTTCCCGGTCGTGGCTGCGATGCTCCGCTGACGGGCTGCTCCAGGCGCCCCTGGGAAAGGGGCCACGGGCGTCGGAAGGCTCGCCGACATCACCGGGAGCGCGATCATGACGTTGAAGCCGGGCCGCGTGCGCAGGGGGGGCTTGAGCGAAAAGCAGCCGGCGCCAGCGCGGCCTGGCAAACCGCTATTTGAAGCTGAGCCCCATTGCGCCGAGCATATGATCGAGCCGGGGGAGAACCGAAGGGCCAATGCCATGCAACCTGGCCACGTCGCGCCGGGTCCAATTGGAGAGATCTTCAACACTGAAGATCGCGTTGTTTATCAACGCTCGCTGAGCGGGCTTCGATAAGCCCGAAAACGACTGTGAAAGCCGGGAATAGTCGAATGTCGCTATTTTCTGGCCGTCACAGGGGTCCATTGAACTGGCCTCATCTCGATCGAAATGGATCCTAGCACGCGCCTCCTGGCTGCGAGAAACGTCGCCCCCAGGTTCTGCTCGCGTGAACACTTGGCTAGGCGCAGGCGCGTTGGAGCGCTACGGGAGCCCGGCCATCTTGTAGCGCGCCACCTCAAGGACCCACCGCATGCCCGGCCTCCGCCCCGACGTCGATCCCAACGGCCTCCTGGAGTTCTCCGTCGTCTTCACCGACCGGTCGCTCAACCACATGAGCGCGGCGTTCCAGGAGGTGATGCGCGACATCCATGGGGTGCTCTGCGAGGTCTATCGCGCGGGCCGGGCGGTGATTGTGCCGGGCGGGGGGACCTACGCCATGGAGGCGGTGGCGCGGCAGTTCGCGGCCGGCCAGAAGGTGATGGTCATCCGCAACGGCTTCTTCTCCTACCGCTGGACCCAGATCTTCGAGACGGGGTCGATCCCGTCTGAGGAGATCGTGCTGAAGGCCCAGCGCCAGGGGAACTCGCCGACCTCGCCCTTCGCGCCGCCGCCGATCGACGAGGCAGTGGCCCGCATCCGGGCCGAGCGGCCGGCCGTGGTGTTCGCCCCGCATGTGGAGACGGCCTCGGGCATGATCCTGCCGGACGCCTATGTGCGGGCCCTGGCCGAGGCCGTGCACGAGGTGGGCGGCCTCTTCGTGCTGGATTGCGTGGCCTCGGGCTGCGTCTGGGTGGACATGGAGGCCACGGGCGTCGACGTCCTGATCTCCGCGCCCCAGAAGGGCTGGTCGGCGCCGCCGTCGGCCGGGCTGGTGATGATGCGCGACGCGGCGCTGGAGCGTTGCCGCGCGGCCAAGTCGACCAGCTTCGCGGCCGACCTCGGCAAGTGGCTGACCATTATGGAGGCCTATCTGAACGGCGGCTCGGCCTATCACGCCACCATGCCCACCGACGCGCTCAGGGTGCTGAGGGACGCCATGCTAGAGACCAGGGCCGCGGGGTTCGAGCGCCTCGCCGCCGCCCAGTGGGAGCAGGGCGAGGCGGTGCGCGCCATGCTGGCCGAGCGGGGCGTCAAGTCGGTGGCGGCCGAGGGGTTCGGGGCGCCGGGCGTCGTGGTCAGCTACACCGACGATCCCGAGATCCAGAACACCAAGAAGTTCGCCGCCGTAGGGCTGCAGATCGCCGCCGGCGTGCCCCTGATGGTGGACGAAGGGCCGGACTACCGGAGCTTCCGCCTGGGCCTGTTCGGCCTGGACAAGCTGGCGGACGTGCCGGCAAGCCTGGCGCGTCTGGACGCGGCCTTCGACAAGGTGTTCCCGCGGGGGTGACCTCGGTCCTAGGAGTAGGGAGCGGGGAGGGGGCGGGCGGTTGATCCGCCTCAATGCCGGCTGGCCGCAACCGCGGCAGATCATCTGATCGTGGAGGCGCGAGCGCTCTGAGGCGTCCGATGGCGATCGATCGCAAGTTCCTGTTGGGTGTCGCATTCCTGGCGCTCGCGCCCCCCGTCGCCAAGGCCCAGGGGGTGACGGATGGGCGCAACCTGGCCGTCCAGGTCTGTGCAGCCTGCCACTATGTGGGCTCGCCGCAGCCGTTCGATCCGGTGCTGCAGCCGCCCGCGCCGCCGTTCCGCGAGATCGCCAACCGGCCCGGGACCACGGCCCAGTCGCTACGTAGGTTCGTCATGAACCCCCACGGGGGCGACAGGTCCGTCGCCGTGCGCATGCCCAACGCCATGCTGCTGCCCGAACAGGCCGACCAGGTGACGGCCTATATCCTCAGCCTGCGCGAGCCCGTCCACGGCGGCCGATAAGCCCAGGTTGATCCACATCAAAGCAGCCGCCCCGCGCCGGCCTCACCTTCGAGACTGATTTGACGCAGTCAACGTTGGCGGACGCCGGCGTCTGACGGCGCAGGGCAGGAGACAGGGACGATGGAAGGTTGGTTGGGCGACTTCATGGTCGCGATCGCGCAGTGGCTGAAGACGACGTCTCTGCCGGAATTCGCCATATGGCTTTCCAAGACGCCGGCCAGCGCCCTGGTCGATACCAACTGGTGGATCGCCGAGCTGGTGCAGACCACCCACATCCTGGCCATCGCCGGCACTTTCTCGGCGGTGCTGATGGTCAACCTCAAGATCTTCCAGCTGGCCGGGAACAGCCGCTCCATGACCGAGACGGTCGCTCGCTTCGGCCCCTGGGTCTGGTGGGGCCTCCTGGTGCTGCTGGTCACCGGCCTGATCCTGATCGTGGGCGAGCCGGCGCGCGAGCTGCTGAATCCCGCCTTCTGGACCAAGATGGTCCTGGTCCTGGCCGCGATCGGCATCGCCCTGTGGTTCCAGAGGTCGGTCGCCCGCCATGCCGAGCGCTGGACCCTGACGCCGCACGGGACGCTGGCGGTCCGGGTCGGCGCGGCCGGCGTCATCCTGCTCTGGTGCGCGATCATGTACCTGGGGCGATGGATCGCCTACGCGCCGAGCTGACCGTCCCCGCCCCCAGACCCTAGCCATCAGAGGACAGCATGTCGCTCCAAGCTCTCGCGCAATCCGTTGAAAACTGGCCGCTCTCTCAATTCATCGCCGGCTCGAGCTGGGCCTTTCCGACCCTGGAATCGATCCACGTCATGGCCATCGTGATCGTGGTGGGCACGGTGGTGATCATGGACCTGCGCCTCCTGGGCCTGGCGTCGGGCCGCACCAAGGTGAC
>CAZTMF010000108.1:0-8822 GCA_964614675.1 uncultured Caulobacteraceae bacterium
CCGGCCACCCAGCAGATCGCGCTCGCCCTGCGCATCGTCTCGGGGCTCAGCGTCAGGCAGATCGCCCGCGCCTTCCTGGTCTCCGAGGCGGCGATGGAGCAGCGGATCACCCGCGCCAAGGCCCGCATCGCCAAGGCCGAGGTCCCCTTCGAGGCGCCGGGGCCGATCGAGCGCTCCGAGCGGCTCGCGGCCGTGGCGGCCATGCTCTATCTGATCTTCAACGAGGGCTATTCGACCACCGGCGACAGCGCCGCCCTGAAGGCGCCGTTCTGCGACGAGGCGATCCGGCTAGGGCGGCTCCTGCTGCGGCTCTACCAGGCCGAGCCCGAGATCATGGGCCTGCTCGCCCTGATGCTGCTGCAGCACGCGAGGTCGGTCGCACGGCTCGACCAGGACGGCGCCATCGTTCTCCTGGACGACCAGGACCGTCGCCTTTGGGATCAGGACAAGATCACCGAGGGCGTCGCCCTGCTCGACAAGGCCATGCGGCACAACCGGCCCGGCGCCTATCAAGTCCAGGCCGCCATCGCCGCCCTGCACGACCGCGCGCCGCGGCCGGACCAGACCGACTGGGTCCAGATCGAGCTGCTCTACGCGACGCTGGAGCGGATCCAGCCCTCGCCGGTGGTGACGCTGAACCGCGCCGTGGCGGTCTCCAAGGCGCGCGGTCCAGCCGAGGCCCTGGCCATGATCGAGCCCCTGGAAGAGCAACTCTCGGGCTACTTCCACTTCTTCGGGGTGAGAGGCGCCTTTCTGCTCCAGCTCGGCCGCCACGCCGAGGCGCGAGAGGCTTGGGGCCGCGCCATCGCCCTGGCCAACACTGCCGCCGAAGCCGCCCACATCCGCCTGCAGATCGACCGCCTGACCGAGCAGGCCGGCGCGGCCTGAGCGGATCGGCGACGCAATTTAGCTTCCCGCCCCTGTCGGACTGAGCGAACGTCGTTCGTCCTTGGACAGCTGTTTTGGGGGAGACGACCAATGACCACCGCCACCGACGCCGCTGCAGCGGCTCCGCCGGCCAAATGGATGACCTGGGCCGGCTGGGCGCTCACCGTCCTGGTCGCGCTGTTCCTGGCCATGGACACGACCATGAAACTGATGGACCTGCCGCAGGTCAGGACCGCGACCCTGCAGCTGGGCTGGCCACTGGCGCTGGACCGCACCCTGGGCCTGATCGATCTCGTTTGCCTCGTGCTCTACGTCATCCCGCGCACGGCCGTGCTGGGCGCGATCCTGACCACGGGCCTCTGCGGCGGCGCCATCGCCGCTCACCTCAGGCTGGGCGATCCGCTCTTCAGCCATGTGCTGTTCGGGGTCTACATCGGAGTCATGGCCTGGGGCGGCCTCTGGCTGAGGGACGCGCGGCTGCGGGCGCTGATGCCCCTGAGGGCCTAGGCCTCGACAGGGCGCGCGGCTCATGCGCCAACCCTCTCAGGAAACGGGGAGGGGGCCATGAGAACCCTAGGGATCGCCGTCGCCTTGCTCGCGACCGTGGGATCCGTCTTGGCGGCGCAGGCGCAGGCGCAGGCGCCGCCTCCGCCCCTCGCCTTCGTCTTCGAGGAAGTCTTCGACCTGACCTCGCCTCAGGTCGTCGGCGACACCCCCGCGGGGCGCCGGCAGAACGTGACGATCACCGGCGGGCGTTTCTCCGGTCCGGGATTCAGCGGACGCGTACTGCCGGGTGGCGGCGACTACCAGCTGATCCGGCCCGACGGGGCGGTCGAGATCGACGCCGAGTATTTGCTCGAGACCGACGACCACATCGTCGTCCACGCGCGCCACCTCGGGACCATCACGCCGCCCAAGGCCGGCGGCGAGGGCTATTTCTGGTCCACCCACAGCTTCGACGCGCCGTCCGGCAAGTATGGTTGGATGAACGGCGCGGTCTTCGTCAGCCGGATCGGACGCGCGGGCGACAAGGACCATCCGGCGGTGCGCATCACCGTCTGGAAGGTGGGCTGACCTGCCGCACCCCGAGGCGCTCGCACGGGAGGACGTGGCTAAGCTCTGATTAACCGCGGCGTGTTCGACTTGTCCCCCTGCTCTGGGGGGATAGAGGCTTGGCGCTGCTCGCCAAAATCGAACCGGCCACGCCCAGCGCCGAGGACGCGAAGGTTCCCGTCGCGCGTCCCAGGCTTCCAGGCGCCGGCGCCATCCTTCCCTATCTTCAGCGCATCGACGAGGCCCGCTGGTACTCGAACTTCGGGCCGCTGGTGACCGAGCTGGAACAGCGGCTCGCCGCGCGCCTGGGCGCAGGCGCCATGGTATGCACCGCCGCCAACGCCACCCAGGCCCTGGCCTACGCGCTCAAGGCCATGGATCTGCCGCCGGGCGGGCTGGTCGCCGTGCCGGCCTGGACCTTCGTAGCCACCGCCCATGCGGTCCTCCAGGCAGGCCTGGTTCCCTGGTTCATGGACGTCGACCCCGAGAGCTGGATGCTTCTGCCCGAGACGGTGGAGCAGGCCGTCGAACGCGTGCCGGGCGCCCTGGTCGCCGCCATCCCGGTCTGCCCCTTCGGCGCCATGCCGGACCTCGCCGCCTGGCGGGCGCTCCGCGAAGCGACCGGCGTCAAGGTGCTGATCGACGCCGCGGCCGCCTTCGACACCCTGGCCGAAGCCGATCCGCCGGCCTGCGTCAGCCTGCACGCGACCAAGGTGCTGGGCGCGGGCGAGGGCGGCTTCCTCGCCACCACCGATCCGGTCCTGCTGGAGCGCTTCCGGCGGCTGATCTGCTTCGGCTTCAAGGGGTCGCGCGAGAGCCCCTTCCCCTCCAGCAACGCCAAGCTCAGCGAATACGCGGCCGCCGTCGGCCTCGCGGCCCTGGACGAATGGTCGTCCGAGCGGCTGCGCTATCTCAGGACCTCCCAGCATCTCAGGATCGCGCTCCTCGGCCAGCCGGAGGTGCGCTTCCAGAGCGGGTGGGGTTCGGACTGGACCACCAGCGTCTGCGTCGTGGGCCTTCCCGAGGGCTCGGCCGACCACATCGAAACGACGCTGGGCGCCGTGGGGATCGAGACCCGCCGCTGGTGGGGTGAGGGATGCCACCGCAGTCCGGCCTTCGCGGACTGCCCGCGCGATCGCCTGCCGGTCACCGACGCCCTGGCGGCCTCGACCATCGGCCTGCCCTTCTCGGTGGACCTGCCGCGCGGACACATCGAGCGGCTCGCACAGGCCCTGGCGGCCGCCCTCGGCTAGTCCTTCAGCTGGATGAACATCGCGCCGCCCCGCACGAAGGACAGGCGGATGCGGGCGACTTCGTCCCTCAGGAAATCGTCCGCCACGCGCTGAGGGCCGTCGCCCCAGTCCCACTCGTAGTCGTCGAACACCAGCCAGCCGCCGGGCTTCACCCGGGGAACCCAGTCCCGGACGTCGGCCAGCACGTGCTCGTACTCGTGGTTGCCGTCGATGTGCAGGAGGCCGATCGCGCCTTCGTAGACGGTCCGGCCGAAGGTCTCCGTCTCGATCTCGCGCCGCGCCGCATAGACCTTGGCCCCCTCGGTCGACAGCGCATGGATGTAGTTCAGCCGGCCCTGGGCGAAGGGGGCGACATTGACCTCGAAGATCCGTCGGAAGGTCGCCCAGTCGAAGCCCCGCGCCGCGGCCTTCAGATCCTCGTTGCCCTGCTCGGTCGACTGCAGCGACCAGGGATCGACGCAGAGCACATTCCCCAGGCCATAGCGGGCGCTCATCATCGCCAACAGCGCCGCGGTGCGGCCGAACAGGCAACCGATCTCCACGACATCGCCGGCTGGCGCGCGGCGCGCGGTCTCCATCAGGGCCAGGAGCTTGGTCTCGTAGCTCTCGCCCGGGATCGCCATGGCGGCGCGGAGATATCCCGCCGTCTCGGCCGCGTTGGGCGCGGCCCGCGTCGCGGGGGAGGCGGCCAATTCCGCGATGGAAGGGGCGTCCGCCACCCACTTCAGCAAAGCCCCGTATTCGTCCTGCAGGTCGAAGTTGCTGCGGCCAAGGGTCAGGCTGACGCCCGGCGCGATCCTCGGCAGCGCTGTCTTCAGGTGGTGCCAGAGCGCGAAGTGGCTCGCATGCACCTGGCCGACGCCATTGGCGGCGATGGTCTCGGCGAGCCGATCGTCGAAGGCCGGATCGGTGACGTGGGGCAGTTCGACGAAGACGTCGAAGTCGGCCGCGGCCGGATCGCCCTTCACCGACGAGGCGCCGATCACCGTCATGCCGCGCATCGCCGCGTGGGCCGCCACTTCGGGCCCGTCGCCATAGCCGGCGGGAAGGATCAGCAGGGGCTTGGACGGATCGGGCGGCACGTCAGATTCCGGGTGTGGGACTCACGGGAGGCTCACCGTCGGCCTCGCCGCTGTAAAGACACGTTAACCGTATCGGCCTCCACTGACGGATCGGCGCAGGAGACCGTCCGGGGTGGCCGCACAGGCGCAATCCAAGAGCAAGGTGGTGGCTGTGATGCAGCCCTACTTCGCCGCCTATGCGGGCTATTACCGGCTGTTGGCCGCCTCGGACGTCTTCGTGATCTTCGACTGCGTCCAGTTCATCCGGCGCGGCTGGGTTCATCGCAACCAGCTTCCCGGGGCCAATGGCGACGCCGGCTGGCTCACCCTGCCGCTGAAGCACGCGGCGTTCGACGCCCCGATCCGCGATCTCGAATTCGCGCCGGACGCCGAGACGCGGATGGCCGAGCGGATGCGAGCCTTCCCCTCGCTGCAGCGGCTCAACGACCAGGCGGCCGGATTCCTCCGGCCCTGCGCCTTCCGGGGCGACCTGGTGGGCTATCTGGAAGACCAGCTGCGGACGGCGTGCGACCTGTTCGGCTTCACGACGCGGCTGATCCGCTCGAGCTCCCTCGCCGTGCCGCCCGAATTCAAGGGGCAGCACCGGGTGCTGGAGATCGCCCGCCGGGTCGGCGCCACCGACTATGTCAACGCGCCCAGCGGCGTCGGTCTCTACGACCCCGAACTGTACCGGGCCCAGGGCGTCAGCTTGCATTTCCTGGAGCCGTTCGTGGGCCCCTATTGGAGCCTGCTGCACCGCCTCGCCGTCGATCCCGAGGCCTGCCGCGCCGACATCCTCGCCCAGACGCCCGACCTCCATGGCGGCCTCAAGCGGACTGGTAGTCTGAAACCCGCGGCCTGAGGTCGGCGTGCCCCGACTTCATGTCGGTGCGCTGGTACTCGTCGCGGGGCGGCATCGAGCAGAAGCCGAGGATCGCCCGCTCGTCGTCGTTCAAGGCGTCATAGACTGGCTGCGGCAGCGTCCCTGTCACGTCGAAATTCTGCTTCATCCACCAGCGCACGAAGGTGGCGATCAGCGCCCAGCGGCTGGCGCCTGTCGCGTTGCCGAGGGCGCCATGCCACAGCCGGCTGTCCCAGATCACCATGTCGCCGGCCTTCGAGACGATGGGCGCGGCTTTCTCGAACGCGGCCTGGTCGGCATAGGCGTCCGAACGGTGCGAGCCCGGAACCACCACGGTGCAGCCGCGCTCGGGGGTCTGGTCCTCCAGCACCACCGAGATCTGGCAGGCGTGGCAGAGCTTGCCGCTCGACGGGATGAAGGAGTCGATGTGCAGGGGCAGGGTCTTGTCCCCGCTCGAGCGGCCGATCAGCGATCTCAGGATGAAGTTCGGCCGCTCCTGGGGGATCTGCCGGTACCAGACGTCGTTCAACAGCCCCATCAGCACCGCCATCACCAGCGGATCGCGGGTGAAGGGATGGATGTACCCGGCGTCCTCGCGCTGGAGGTTGTAGAGCATGTCGTGGCCGCGGTTCAGGAACGGCGTGCCGGCGCCGTCGACGGGCGGCCGGGTCTCCGCCAGCCGCCGCATCGCCCCCAGCAACCGCTCCACATGTTCCGGCGGGATCGCGCGAGGGATCACGACGTAGCCGTCCTCGGCCAGGGCATCCAGGCAGGCCTCGGCGGCAAGGCTCATCGGCGCGCCTCCGGGAAGACCTCGGCGAGATCGTCCGCGCTCGGGAAACCCGGCGTCACGATCCCCGGGTCGGCGCGGTAGACATAGCGGTCCGGATAGCCCCGCTGGACGAAGCTCGGCTCCGCCGCGTTGTTGAAGCGGAAGCTCAGTGACACGCGGACGTTCTGGCCTCCGGTCTCGCCGGTGCGGTGGAGCAGGAAGCCCGAAAGCACCACGGCGTCGCCCGCCTTCATCTCCAGCGGCCGGAAGTCCGCCTCGCAGTAGAGCTCGGGGCGGACGCGGTAGTTCGGCATGTCCGGGGTGCTGTCCAGCAGGCCCTGAAGGTGGCTGCCGGGGACGACCTCGAGCGGATAGTCCTCCAGGCCGACGTCGAACAGCGGGGTCCAGACGGTGATCCCGTCCAGGCTGCCCTGGACGCTGCGCCAGTCCTGGTGGGGAGGGGTCTTCTGGTAGCCGCCGGGGATCTTCAGCCGGTCGGCCATGTAGTGGATCACCGGCCGGGTCGAGATGGCGGGCAGGCCCAGCCCCAGCGCCTCGACCACGCCCATCAGCTCGGGGCTGACGCCCATCTGGTGCACGCTGGCCAGGCTCTGGGTCAGCTTGGCGGCGGCCATGTAGCCGGGGACATCGCGGTCGAACAGGCCGGCCAGCAGGGCGCTGAACCCGACCTGGCCTTCGCCGGCCGGCGGGGCCACGCCCAGCGAGGCGGCGCGCAGGCGGAACGTCTCGGTCATCCCGGCGAGCACCCGATCGCGCCAGCTCAGGGAGAACAGGCCCGGGACGACCACGAAGCCGTCATGCCGGTAGCGGGCGAGGAGGTCGTCTTGCGGCGGGTGCGCCAGCGCGGCTTCAGCCATGGAGGGATTCCGTTCTCAGGCGGGCCAGGCCGAAGCCGCCCTGGCCATAGGCGTCGCCGCAATAGAGCATCCAGCGCTCGCCGCCGTGGTCGAAGACATAGGGGTAGCAGGTCGCCGTGCTGTCGAAGCCGGCGCCGGACGCGGGCAGGGCCAGCGGATGGTCGTCGCGGCGGGTCCAGGAGACTCCGTCGGGGCTTTCGGCGTAGCCGACCCGATAGTCGAAGTCCTCGCCCCGGTAGCAATGCCACATGCGCCAGAGGCCGGGGTCGCGCAGCACCTGCGGCCGGGCGATGGCCAGCTCGCGGGGATGAAACAGGTCGAGCGCGACGTCCGGATCGGGCGTCCAGGCGATCCCGTCGGCTGAGCGGGCGTGGCCGACGTTGTAGCGCGAGGCCGGCGTCCCGTCGGGGCGCACGCCCCAGTCGAGGCCGTTCATGAACCACATGCGCCAGCCGCCCGCGCCGTCGGCCAGCACCCAGGGGCAGGAGACATAGTAGGGATTGGTGGGGTTGCGCTCGAAGACCGGGCCCGGGATGCGGCGCTCGATCCGGGGCGGCCCCTCCGCCGGGCCGATGGCCAGGCCGATCGAGGTGTGCATGGGCGCCGGCGTCTTGATGTTCCAGCCGATCACATAGAACCGCCGCTCGCCGCCGGTCTCGACCAGGCACGAGGTCATCACGCCCACGTCGTCGAAACGGCCGATGGGGCCGGGCGCCAGCAGGGGCTCGGACGCCAGCTCCAGCACCTCGCCCGGACGCTCCAGATCCACCACCAGCCAGGCGATGTGCGAGCGGTTCCGCTCGTCGCGGCAGGTGAAGTAGACCCGGTGGACCGAGCCCTCGATCAGCTCGGCGTGGGGCATCTGGGCGTGGGTGCGCATCCAGGACCGCTGGCCTTCGGCGCGGAAGATCAGGCCCAGGCGCTCCCAGGCGGTCCCGGTCACAGGTTCCTCAGCCGGTCGGAGCGGATCTTCGCGATCTCGGTCCCCTGGCCCGGGAACAGGGCGTAGTCGGGCGCGTCGGCCAACACCAGGGCGCCGGCGCCCACCACGACGTGCGAGCCGATCGAGATGTTGTCGCGCAGGGTGGAATTGACGCCGAGGAAGCAGTTCTCGCCGACGCTCACGTTGCCGGCGACCACCACGTGCGAGGAGATGAAGCAGTTGTCGCCGATCCGGCTGTGGTGGCCGATGTGGTTGCCCGACCAGACGATCACGTTGCGGCCGATCTCCACGAACGGCTGGATCGTGTTGTGCTCCATGATGAAGGTGTTGGGCTTGGGCGCGAACCCTGGCGGGACCACCGCGCGCGGGCTGACATGGCCGATGGCCCGGTATCCCTTGGCCTCCGCCTCGGCGAGCTTGGCCGTACGCGGCGCGCTCAGCCTCTGGTAGCTCATCGCGACATAGATGCCGTGCTCCGACGGCGGGAACGCCGTCTCCACCTCCTCGAAGGGGACCACCGGCAGGCCGAACAGGGTCGGCTCCTTCAGATAGTCGCCGTCCACGGTGAAGCCGACCACCTCGTGGTCGCTCTCGTGGGTCAGGTAGTGCCAGATCACCTCGGCGATCTGCCCGGACCCGAAGATCACCACCTTGCCCATACCGAACCTCAGGCCGCGGCGGCGTTCCGGCGTTGGCGCCAGAGATTGAACATGTCGGACAGGTGCCCTTCGAACCGGCGGGTGAAGCCGATCTCGTCGCGACGGCCGGTGGCGTCGAAGCGGTCGCGCACCCGCCGGCGCAGGGCGTCCAGCGCCCCGGCGTCCCGGGTGAGCTCCACCGCGCGGTCGACGTACTCGTCCGGGCTCCAGGTGATCAGCTCGTCCAGGCCCATGGGGCCGGTGCTCGCCACCCCGATGCGCGACGCACTGTTGGCGTCACTCCCCAGGAAATTGAGTTCCCGACCACGTTGCGAGTCCGCGAGTTGATCGAGTTCGTCGGTTGCCACTACGTCCGTCCGCTGCCGCTCGATGCTCTTTCGCGGCGGTTCGATCTTGATTCGCTCCTGCGGCGTCAGTTAGGAGGGCTCTCGGGTGGCGAGCGCCGCAAGGTCG
>CAZTMF010000109.1:0-8809 GCA_964614675.1 uncultured Caulobacteraceae bacterium
GCTCGCGCAGCATGGCGTTGGTCCTGGGCGAGCGGTAGCCCGAGATCACCTGGAACGGGGCCTTGGAGCCGATCCGCGAACGCACTTCGCTGATGGTGTCCAAGAGACGCGGGTCGATCGGATAGACGTCCCCGGTCCGGAAGTCGCGCAGGACCCTGTTCACCGCCTCCAGGGCGTCGGGCACGTAGCGGCCGTTGTCGAAGTAGACCGCCTCGAGCTTTTCGTCGGTATGGATGTTCTTCAGGGTGATGCTGCGCGGCCCGAACGAGACCCGCTCGATCTCGGGATAGATCCGGTCGTGATGGAGCTCCAGGCCCTGGGGGCGATGGCCGTGGCGGCCGCCAGCGAGCTGAAGGCCGTGATGGTCCTTGCCGCGCCGCACGGCCGCGTGGCCCGAGGTCTTGTGCACCAGCCGATGCGCGGCCTGCGCCGCGGCGACAGGTCCGCCAAGGCCCAGCCCAGCGCCGAGCCCCATGGCCAACAGCCGTCTTCGATCCATCATGGCGGGCCCCCCCGCGCTCCAGGAGCGTTACCTTGGCGCCTTTGCACGGCTAATGCCAGACGGGCTCACCCGGGAGGCGAACCGGGAAACGCCTGAAGCTTGATCTAGGCCGATTGGCCGGCGGCGTCGGCGGTGTGCAGCCTGGTCATCAGCTCTTCGTCCCAGCCGTAGGGGTCGTCGCGGAAGTTCACCATGCCGTCCGGACCCATGTAGGCGGTCCAGTAGAGCAGGAAGACCGAGACCGGCTGGGGCAGGGGCGCCCGCACCGTCTTGCCGGCGGCGATCGCGGCGTCGATGGCGCTGGGGGTCCAGGTCTGATCGCCTTGCATGACCAGGAGCGCCAGGTCGCGGGGCCTCTGGAGGCGCACGCAGCCGTGGCTGGCCAGCCGGCCGGTGTGGCTGAACAGGCCGTGCGAGGGCGTGTCGTGCAGATAGACGCCGTAGTTGTTGGGGAAGTCGAACTTGATGCGGCCGAGCGCGCTGGAGTCGCCGGCGCGCTGCTGCAGCCGTGTGCCGTCGCCGTCGTGGATCACCACGAAGTCATGGGCCGCGAAGTAGCCCGGATGGGCCCGCTCCTTGGGCCACAGCTCGCGTGCGGCGATGGTCGACGGCACGTTCCAGGGCGGATTGAGCACGATGCTCTGGATCTTGGATGTCAGCATCGGCGTCTCGTCGCCGGGACGGCCGGTCACCGCGCGCATGGAGAGCACCGGCGCGTCGGCATGGAACACCGTCAGGATGGCGGCGGCGACATTGACCTGGATGCGGTCGGTCGGCAGCTCGGCAGGCAGCCAGCGCCAGCGCTCCATGTTGGCGAGGATCTGGCCGATGCGCTCGTCGACCGAGACGTTCAGGGCCTTCAAGGTCTGGCCGGAGACGACGCCGTCGTCGTCAAGCCCATAGCGCCGCTGGGCCCGCTTCACCGCATCTGCCAGGGCCGGGTCATACACGGCCTCGCCGTCAGCCTGGACGTTGGGGTCCTCGGCCGCGAGGCGCGCCCGCAGCTCCAGCACCCGCGGGCTCGTGGCGCCGGGGGTCAGGGCGGGCCCCTCGGGGATCGGCTTCCAGCCGCCCTTGGCGGCGATCTGACGATAGATGTCCAGGCCCTGCCTCAGGCCCTCATAGCCGGTGTAGGGAGGCGGCAGGCCGTCGAGCCACGCCTTCAGCTGGTCCTCCTGGACCGCGCGGACGAATTCGGGGCCGGGGTCGTAGGCCTGCGGCTTCAGGCCCCAGTCGTCGAGGAAGGCGGCGGACGGCAGCCGGCCCGCGTGCACGGCCCGGGCGTAGTTCAGGGTGCGCTGGATCAGCTGCGCCTGGCCGCTCTCTCGCACCTGGGAGTCGGAGGAGGTGAGGAGCGCATGCAGACCGGCCGGCGCGAAGGCCTGGGACTCCAGGCCCTGGCTGTCCGCCTGGGCGAGGGTCTGTTCCAGGAGGTCCGTCTGCTGCGGTTTCAGGACCACGGACATGGGCGAGGGCTGGGGCGCGGGGGCGCGCGGCGGCAGCATCTGGCCCAGCGCCGGGCCGCCGCCGGAGGCGGCGCACAGGGCGCCGCCCATGGCCAGGGCGCAGGCCGCGGCCGCCCCGACGCTAAATCTCGTGTTCAACGCCACTATCCCCTCGCTCGCGTCCGATCGCGCCGGATGATCCTGGCGTCGGCTCGGCGCGTACACCCAACGGGCCCCGGACAAGACCGGAGGTCAAGACCTGACCCGCACAGCGCGAACGCGCACAAGCCGCACCTCGATCCATGTAGGCGCCCATATGGTTCTCGCCACCCGGACGGGCCTTTGACTTCGCGCCGGGGCTGGCGGAAATCTGGGGCGGCGCTCGGCGCATGGGCGTTTGACGGGGTCGTAGCCCGGGTTCGCTACGGCCAAGCTTGCGGAGACCTCCCGTGACGGTGCACGTCATTGCGACGTTTCGGCAGTTGGGGAGTCGTGCGCGGGTGACTCGGCCATGAGCATGGGCGGCGGCAGGCTCGCCGACCGCTGGCGGCCGTGGCCCCTGGCCGCCATCGTGGGCGCCGCCGCCCTGCTGATCGCCGGCGTGCTCATGGGCCTGGTCAACGAGTCCGGCTATCGCGCCCAGCGGCTGCACGAGACCGCGGTTCAGGCCGACATCCTCGCCGCCAGCCTCGCCGCGCCCCTGGCCTTCGACGACCGTCAGGCGGCCCAGGAATACGTCGGGGCCCTGGCGGCCAATCCGGACATCCAGTCGGCCGGCGTCTACAACGAGACCGGCGCCCTGGTGGCCCGCTTCGCCCGCGAGAACGTCCAGCCCCCGGCGCACGCCCCACCCCTCGGCAGGCCGTCCTATCAGGCTGGCCAGGTGCAGGTGACCGCGGCGGTGACGCAGGGCGGCTCTCCGCTGGGCTCGGTCTATCTGCGCACCGAGCGCGAGCCGATCTACACGGCGCTGACGCGGCACATGGGCGTGACCTTCCTGGTGCTGATGGCCTTCCTGATGGTGCTGGTGCTGGGACGCGCCCAGGCCACCCTCGCCAGCGCGAACGTCGAGCTGGAAGCGCGGGCCAGCGAGCTCTCGGACGCCAACCGCGAGCTGCAGGTCCAGATGGAGGAGCGAGAGCGCGCCGAGGAGGCCCTGCGCCAGAGCCAGAAGATGGAGGCGATCGGCCAGCTCACTGGCGGCGTCGCCCACGACTTCAACAACATACTGATGGTGGCGTCGTCGGGGCTGGACCTTCTGGACCGCACCTCCGACCCGGATCGCCGCCAGAGCCTGAAGGACGGGATCCGCCAGGCCGTCGACCGAGGCGCCAGCCTCACCCGCCAGCTCCTGGCCATCTCGCGGCGCACCGCGCTGCAGCCGCAGGTGATCGACCTCAAGGCCCAGATCGAGGGCATGCGGGTGCTGCTCGATCGGTCGCTCCGGGAGGACATTTCCGTGGACCTCGACCTGGAGGAGGGGCTCTGGCCGGTCGAGGTGGATCCGAGCCAGCTCGAGGTGGCGCTCCTCAACATTGCGGTGAACGCCCGCGACGCCATGCCGAGCGGCGGGACCATCACGGTGCGCGCGCGCAACCTCGCCGAGCTCTCCGACGGCGAGCTGCGGGGCGACTATGTCGAGCTCGCCATCGTGGACGAGGGCCAGGGCATGGCCCGCGAGACGCTGCGGCGCGTCTTCGAGCCCTTCTTCACCACCAAGGGCGTCGGCAAGGGCACCGGACTCGGCCTCGCCCAGGTCTATGGCTTCACCCGCGCCTCTGGAGGGGACGTCAGGGTCGAGAGCGAGCCGGGAGAGGGCACCACGGTCAACCTGTACCTGCCGCGCAGCGACCGGGCGCCGGCAGCGATTCTCCCCAGCGATCCGGCCAAGCCGCTCCAGCGTCAGCAGCACGGGCGGGTGCTGATGGTCGAGGATGACGACAGCGTCGCGGCCCTCGTCGTCGAGATGCTCCAGGAGTTGGGCTACGAGGTGACGCGGGTCTCCGGCGCCGCGGCGGCGCTCAGGCAGCTCGACGCCATCCAGGATCTCGAGATCGTGTTCTCGGACATGGTGATGCCCGGACGAATGAACGGCATGGACCTGGCGCGCGAAGTCTCCCGCCGCAGGCCGGACCTGCCCATCATCCTGACCACCGGCTTCTCGGAGGCCGCGGCCCAGGCGCGCGCCCAGGGCTTCCGGCTCCTGCTGAAGCCCTATCGCATCGAGGCGCTGGCGACCGCCCTGGAAGCGGCCCGCCGCTCCAAGCGCACGTCCATGGGGAGCTCCGCGGCGGCGGACTGACGATCGGCTCGCGCCGGCGACGCCCAGGCGGTCTTAGCAACGTCGAGCACTCGCAAGACTATCCGGGCGAGCCGCCGCGCTCTGACCTGTCCCCCTGTGCGTCCGGATTGCAACGAGCGGCGTGGAACGCGTCGAGCACTCAATCGTTTTGTGGCTCAGCTTGCGATCCGAAGACGTCATGCTCGAGATCGCCGGCTCGCCTCAAGACGGGAGAGTCCAGACAGAATGTCGGCCGCGGAGCTGCTTTCCCCTTCCCTGGAGCCGGTGTCGACCGGCGTCCCCAACCTCGACGAGGTGCTGGCCGGCGGCTACGCCGCGCGGCGGCTGCATCTGATCGAAGGCCAGCCCGGCACGGGCAAGACCACCCTCGGGCTGCAGTTCCTGATGGCCGGCAGGGACGCCGGCGAGCCCGTCCTCTACGTCACCCTCTCGGAGACCAAGGAGGAGCTGATCCAGTCCGCCAGGACGCACGGCTGGTCGCTCGACGACATCGAGCTGTGCGAGCTTGCGCCCCCCGAACTGGCCCTGGATCCTTCGCATGAGCAGACGATCGTCTATTCCTCCGACCTCGAGCTCGGTGAAACCATCCGGACCGTGATGGACGTCCTGCAGCGGGTAAGGCCGACGCGGCTGGTGTTCGACAGCGCCGCCGAGATCCGGCTCCTGTCCCAGACGCCGTTGCGCTATCGGCGCCAGATCCTGGCGCTGAAGCACATGATCGCCCAGCTCGGCTGCACCGCCCTGTTGCTGGACGACCTCACCGAACAGAAGGACGCCACCAGCCTGCACAGCCTCGCGCACGGGGTGATCCACCTCGAGCAGATCGCCATCCCGTACGGCGCCGCGCGCCGGCGGATCCGGGTCTCCAAGATGCGGGGACGCCAGTTCCGGAGCGGCTTCCACGACCTGGCGCTGCGGGAGGGAGGAATGATGATCTTCCCGCGCCTGGTGGCGTCCGAACATCCGGTGGTGCGGGAGGGCGAACCCGCCAAGAGCGGCGTGCCCGAGCTCGATGCGCTAGTGGGCGGAGGCCTCGACCGGGGGACCTCCACCCTGATCCTCGGCCCCTCCGGTTCGGGCAAATCCACTCTGGCGCTTGGGTGGGTGTACGCCGCGCTTGGCCGCGCCGAGCGGGTGCTCATGGTCTGTTTCGACGAAACGCTGCAGGTGATGCTGCGCCGCGCCGCCGGCATCGGCATGGACCTCAACAAGCACATGGAAAGCGGCCAGCTCTCCGTCGAGCAGGTCGATCCGGCCGAGCTGTCGCCGGGCGAGCTCAGCGGCATTGTCCGCCGACACGTGGAAGCTGGGGCCCAGATGGTCGTGCTCGATTCCCTGTCCGGATACCAGAACGCCATGCCCGAGGAGATCTTCCTCACCCTGCAGATGCACGAACTCCTGACCTACCTGGGCCACAAAGGCGTTCTGACCCTCCTGATCCTGGCCCAGCACGGACTGGTCGGACCGATGCAGACCACCGTCGACCTGACCTACATTTCCGACGCCGTGCTCCTGCTTCGCTTCTTCGAGGCGGAAGGGGAAATCCGGCGCGCCCTCTCGGTGCTTAAGAAGCGCACCGGCCGCCACGAGTCCTTCATCCGGGAGTTCGGGATCGACCGCGGCGGCGTCCGTGTCGGGCCGGTCCTGGAGCAGTTCCAGGGGGTGCTGACCGGCGTGCCGACCTATTCCGGAGCCTCCACCACCTTGCTCAGGACGCGAGAGAATGGCCATTGACCCGGCGCCCGGCCCGATCCTGATTCTGGCGCCCAGCGGTCGCGACGGAGCGGTCGTCGCCTCGATGATGACCCGGGCGGGGATGGCCGCCGAGGTCGTCGCGGACTTCGCCGACGCCGCGCCCAAGGCGCATGACGCGGCCGGCCTGGTGGTCGCCGAAGAGGCCTTCCTCAAGCTCGACCGGTCGCAACTGATGTTATGGATCGAGGCCCAGCCGCCCTGGTCGGACTTCCCCATCATCCTCTTGCGCACACGCGGATCGGCCGAAACGCCCCAGATCCACGGCCTGATCGAGGAACTGGGGAATGTCACCATGTTGGAGCGCCCGCTCCACCCCATGACCCTGGTCGCGGCGGCGCGATCGGCGGCGCGGGCGCGCGGACGCCAGCGAGAGGCGGAGCACGCCGCGGAGTTCCTGGAGCGCGCCGTCGGGGAGCGCACCGCCGAGCTGGCGGCCGCGAACCGCCAGCTGCTGGCCCAGATCGAGGAGCGTGAGCGGGTCGAGGCGGTCCTGCGCCAATCCCAACGGCTGGAGGCGGTGGGCCAGCTGACGTCCGGCGTCGCCCACGACTTCAACAACCTGCTGACTGTGATCCTGGGCAGCTTGCAGTTCCTCGAGCGCGACGAAACCGATCCCAAGTCGCGGCGGCGTCTGGACATGATGCGGACCGCCGCCGAGCGGGGCGCCAAGCTGACCGCCCAGCTCCTGGCCTTCTCGCGCCGCCAGCGCCTGGAGCCCAAGCCGGTGGACCTCAACGAGACGGTCGCCAGCATGCGCGACCTGCTCCAGAGCACCATGGGCGGCTCGGTGCGCCTGGAGACCGTATTCCAGCCGGGCCTGTGGCCGGCCCTGGTCGATCCGACCCAGATCGAACTGATCATCCTCAACCTGGCGATCAACGCCCGCGACGCCATGGAGGTCGGCGGCGGCCTGACGGTCGAGACGGCCAACGTCAACCTGCCGGGGGGCGCCCGCCGCCCGGAGGAGCCGCCGGCGGGGGAATATGTGGCCGTGACGGTGTCCGACACCGGCTCGGGCATGCCCGAGGACGTGGTGGCGCGTGTCTTCGAGCCCTTCTTCACCACCAAGCCCGTCGGCAAGGGCTCGGGCCTGGGTCTGAGCCAGGTGCTCGGCTTCGCCCAGCAGTCAGGTGGAGGCGTGCGGATCGACACCCGGCCGGGCGAAGGGACGTCGGTGAAGGTATTCCTGCCCCGCGCCGCCGGCGCGGCGGCGGGCCAGCCGCCCGCGGCGCGACGGATGGCGGCCGCGCAAGCCGCGCGCTCGGGCGTGATCCTGCTGGTCGACGACGACAGCGCCGTTCGCGAGATCACCCGCGCCCTGCTTGACGAGGCGGGCTTCGAGATCGTCGAGGCCGGCAGCGGCGGAGCGGCGCTGGAGATCCTGGATCGCGGCCATTCGGTGGACCTGCTGCTGGTCGATTTCGCCATGCCGGGGATGAACGGGGTCGAAGTCGCCCGCGCGGCCCAGGCGCGCCGGCCGCAGTTGCCGATCCTGTTCGTGACCGGTCACGCCGACCTGACCGCGCTCAAGGAGGTCGGCGAGGAGCGGATCGTCCCCAAGCCCTTCCGCCAGGACGAGCTGCGCCAGAAGATCGAGCGCGTGCTGGGGCGCCCGGCCGATGATCACAAGGTCGTGTCGCTGAACGTGGCTCGAGGGCGCCCGGCCTCCTGACGCCGATTCGCCGCACCCCGCGGCCTTGGCGTTCCGCATAACGGTGCTAAGTGTTCGGCCGTGAACCTTGGGGGAGGTTGACGAATGCGGTTCTGGATCATCGCCCTGACGGCGCTAGCGATCCTGGCGTTCACGCCGGACACATCGCATGCGCACGGGCCCCGAGTTCCCACCCAACATATGGTTGCGTAAGACGGAGCGCGGTCCCAGCCAGGATCGCGCTCCTGTTCTCCAACACGATCGATGGCGGCCCGCGCCCGGCCCGCCGGCTAGACGGTGATCTGGCTGCCCATCTCCACCACCCGGCCGGCGGGGATGTGGAAGAAGTCGGTCGGGGCGGCGGCGTTCTTCATCATCAGGATGAACAGCTTGTCCTGCCAGTTCGGCATCAGGCTGTGGCGCGCGGCGGCCACCACGGTGCGGCGGCCGAGGAAGAACGACGTGGTCATGTGGCTGTAGGCGAGCCCCTGGCTGCGGGCCTGGCGCAGGGCCTCGGGCACGTTGGGCGATTCCATGAAACCGAAGGTCGCCACCGCGGTGCGGAAGTTCTCGTTGACCGTCTCGACCTTCAGCCGCTCCGAAGCGGGCACCCGCGGGGTATCGGCGGTGCGCACGGTCATGATGATGTTGTGCTCGTGCAGGACCTGGTTGTGCTTGAGGTTGTGCAGCAGGGCCGCGGGCGCGCGCTCGATGTCCGAGGTCAGGAACACCGCGGCGCCCTTCACGCGGGTGGGCGGCCGCTCGGTGATCAGCTTGACGAAGTCCGCCAGCGGCGGGGACTCGCGGCTGGTCTTCAGGGTGAGCAGGTTGGTGCCGCGCACCCAGGTGTACATCAGGGCGAACATGCCGCCGCCCATCAGCAGAGGCACGAAGCCGCCTTCGAAGATCTTCAGGAGGTTGGCGCTGAAGAAGGTCAGGTCCAGGCAGATCAGCGGCGTCGCCACCAGCCCCGCGACCCACGCAGGCCACTTCCACAGCTTCCACATGACGATGAAAGCCAGGGAGGTGTCCACCGACATGGTCGCCGAAACCGCGATGCCATAGGCCTGGGTCATGGCGCCCGAGCTCTTGAAGATCGCCACCAGCAGGACCACGCCGATGGCCAGCAGCATGTTCACCTGGGGCATGTAGAT
>CAZTMF010000110.1:0-8583 GCA_964614675.1 uncultured Caulobacteraceae bacterium
TGAGCAGGGTGGACTTGCCCGAGCCGTTGACCCCGACGACGCCGATCTTGGCGTCAGGGTAGAAGCTCAGCCAGATGTTCTCGAAGACCTTGCGGTTGCCGGGATAGGCCTTGGTCAGGCCCTGCATCTGGAAGATGTACTGCGCCGCCATGGCCGCTCCGTTCCGCACCGGTTTTCACGAGAGGCGCGGGTGATAGCGAGGGGCCGCTCCGGCCGCAATGGGGAGTTGGCTTTGGCGGGCCGGGCGGCGCCTATCGAGGCGGGGGACCGCCGAAGCCGCCGCCGCCGCGGGGCGGCCCGCCGCCAGGACCGCCGGGGCCGAAGCCTCCGCCGCCGCCAGGGCCGCCGCCAAAGCCGCCGCCGCCAGGACCGCGCCCGCCGCCCCCGCCGCCGCCGCCGCGCCCGCCGCGAGGACGCTCGCAGCCGAACAGGCCGCAACGCCGGGGCGGCTCGGGCTGGAACGCCACCACCGGGCCGTCGCGCATGTAGCCCTCGTCATAGCCGTCGACGTCCCACGCGTCCGGGTAGTCGCGGTCGAAGCCGCTCTCGTCCCTGAGGAAGAACGGCAGTTCGTCGTCGCGCCGGCAGAACCGGCGGCCGTCCCAGCGGAACCGCTCGCAGCCGCGGCGGAGGTAGAGCCAGTTGGTGTCGTCGACGAGCCCCGCAGGGCGCTCGGCGTAGACGCCGTCGTCCGCATCGTCGATGCCGTAGATCCGGTTGTGGCTGACCTTGGCGTCGCCGGAGGCGACATAGACGCCGCGGCGATCGGCGCCGATGGCGGACTCGGCGATCTCCAGATTGGCGCCTTCGCTCATGACCCCATAGCTGGTGTCGCAGATGTGGCTGCGGCGGATGTCGGCGCGGCCGCCGCGCTCGAGGCCGACGCCCACGCGATAGCCGCAGATCACCGCGTCGCGGATCTTCAGCAGCGCGCCGCCCGAGCGCTCGCCGCGGACCTCAACGCCCACCGAGGCCTCGCCGGCCGAATGGGTCGTCAGCACGCCCACCCGCTCGACGCGGCTCTCGGCCGGACCCAGGGTGACCGCCAGGCCGATGGTGTCGGCCCGGATGCGGTCCCGATACATGTCGAGGTCAGCGCCCTCGGAGGTCACCGCCGCGTCATAGGTGTGGGCGTCGATGCGGCTCTCCTTCAGGATCAGCCGACCACGCGAAATGAAGACAGCCGAAGCGTCGCCGGTGTAGTCGATGTCGTCGTGGACGAGGGCGATCTCGGTGTCCCACGCCTCCACGCAACTGGCGTCGCCGCCCTGATCGGCGGAGAGCTGGAAGCCTCGGATCTCCACCTGCTTCACGCCCTGGGCGATCAGCACGCACGGCTGGCCGGGGGGCGGCGCGATCACCACGCGGGCGCGGCCGGGATCGGTGGAGAAGGCCGAGACGTCCTCGGCGGCGATCACCACCGGGTGGTCGAGTTCGATGGTCTCCTCGCAGGCCTTGCCGTGGCCGCGCACATAGACCACCCCGCCGTCGGGCACATAGGTCGCCGCGTCGGAGATGGGGTTCGGCCCATAGGCGGGGTCGCCGCAGTCGACCGTGATGCTGGTCGCGCCGGGTTCGTATGGCAACAGCTGGCCGTAGCGGTCGCCATAGGGCCGGCCGTAACGCTCGGAATAGCCGCGGCCCCAGCCATAGCGGCGGCCGTACCAGACGCCGTGGTGGAAGTGGCGCCGATAGACCGGCGGATGCAGCAGGATGCCAAAGTTGGGCTTGATCTGCTGGTCTATGCGGGCGTCGACCGGATAGGCGGACGCCGGCGGGGCGAAGGCCGCGACGGCCAGCGCCGCCAGGGCCAGAACCGCGCTCACGAGGCTGCGCATCAGTGGGTGCTCCCTTCGGCCGATGCGGCCTGGGTTTGATCGGACGGGGGCGGACCCGCCGCAGAGAAGCGCTCATCCTGCGCACGCTGGGCGTACTCCAGGCGCCGGCCTGCGCGGGCCAGGGCCTCCGTCCGGGCAAGCGATCCCGGCCGCGCATGGGCCTCCGCGCGATAGGCCATGCGGCGGCCGCGGGCGGGGCGGGTGTCTCCGGCGGCGCCGGAATAGTCCTCGCCGCCTGACGAGGCGGTGGGACGCGGGGCCGGAGGCGGATCGACGTCGACGGGCGGCGCGACCCCAGGCGGGGGACCATCGGACGGCGGGCCGGCGCCGGGACCGCCGTAGCCGAAACGGTCGCCGTCGCCGGGATAGATGTCCTCTTCGGGCCGGATGTAGCCGTACCAGCCGCGATGGCCGCCGCCGACGCGGTCGAGCAGCGCGCTGAGGCGATGGACCGACGGCTTGAAGCCGGCGAGCGCGGCGTCGAGCTGCTTCACCACCGCTTCGGCCTTCTGCTGGTCGGCGACGCCGGCCAGGCCCTGCGAGAAATAGGTCGCCACTGCGAACTTGGCCTCGGCCGAGCCCTGTTTGTCGGCTTCCTGGAACCAGTGGAAGGCCCGGGCGTAGTCGGCCGCCACGCCGACGCCTTCGGCGTACATCACCGCCAGCACCAGCTGCGCCTTGGGCGATCCGGAGATCGCGGCGTACTGGATCGCCCTCACCTTCTCCAGCGGAGTCAGTCGCCCCGTGAGCGGCCGCCCGAGCATGGCCTGGAAGGTCTGGGCGTCATGCGGAGTCATCTCCGCTTCCTGACAGGGCGTGACGATGACGTGCAGATAGACCAGGGCCTGGGCCACGTGCTCGAAGGGCAGCTCGCTGATCCTGAGCAGGGCGTTGCGGTCGATCTCCTGGAACGGTTCGCTCTCGTCGGTGTGCGGCACCCCCGAGACGGGCGCTTCCGGAGGATAGAACTCGTAGGGCGGCACCCAGCGGCGCGCGCGCTGCTCGGCGATGTCGGTGAAGCCCGGCCAGGGCGCGGCCCGCTGCAGGTCCTGCAGGATCACATAGGCGCCCTCGTCGCCCTGCTGCATGGCCAGGTAGTCGAACATGTAGGCGTCCACGCCATTGCGCTCGAACAGGCGAACGGCGTTGGGCCAGTCGCGGCCGGTCATCACCGCCTGCATGTCGTCGGGCGGCTCGCCGAAGGGGCCGTAGGCGACGTCGTGCACGCGGCCGAGGGTGCGGTAGCCCTCCGAGCCCTGGGTCGACAGCACATAGGTGGCGCGGTCGCGGACCTTGTCCTGCTCGTCGGTGGACATCTGGGTCAGCAGCCGGTCGAGCGAGTTGTAGGACAGCTCGCGTTCGCCGTGGCGGCACTCGTCGTAGAGCGAGACGAAGCGTGGCCCGAACATGCCGTCGCGCGGTGCGGCCGAGGTGCGGTCGTAACCCTGGGGATTGGCCAGGGCCAGGGCGTACCAGACGGCCGCCTCGACCGGATCGAAGAGGTTCTTGTCGCTGTCGCGTTTGCCTTCGTAGCGATGGGCCAGCTCGACCTGGGCGAAGAAGTCGCCGCGGAAGGCCTGGCGCCGAAGGTCGCGGATCTCGCGCTGCTGGCCGCCGAACTGCTGCTGGGCCTCCGCTGGCGGGGGCGGACGGGGGCATGCGGCGGCGACCCGGCGCGCGTGGAAGGTCCGGGGACCATATCCCATCCCCCACATCCCGCCGCCGAGCAGCAGGATGACCAGCAGCACCACCAGAAGGATGATCAGAAGTTGATTTGACCCCTCGTCCTCGGAGTCCCTGCGGCGATGCCGCCGCTTCTCACCGATCGGCACCAGCAGCTTGGGCTCGGGCGGCGCGGGCGGCGGCGGTGGCACCGGAATCACCACCATCGGTGATTGGCCGCTGTCGGCGTCCATGCTGTACCCCCACAAGCGACGCGCTGTTAACCATATTGGCCAAGGCCAAGATCGAACTGGGCACACCCACTGTCAAGCTTGGCAAGGCTTTGGAGAGCGGCGACGGTCAAGCTTCCGACATCGGAAACGGTTAACGAGCTTGACGGTTCCCGTTTGGACAAGCGGCTTCTCTCGGGGGGGGAATCCCGGACGGCCGGATGAACGCCTAATGGGCAGACTGAGCGGTCGCCGGCAAGGCGTATGGGCTGGTTGACGGGAGGGGCTTGGCGTCCTCCACCCCGACCATTCGCAGAGTCATCGCCCGAGGCTCGGGCTGGGGCGCCGCCGCCGTCGCACGCGAGGCGAGAGTGGCCGCCGTCTTGGCCTTCAGGTCGGCGAAGACGATGTCGGCCACGGCCGCGCCGGTCGGCGGATCGACCAGGTTCAGGGAGAAGCGCCGGCTCTGGCCGGGGGGCAGTGCGCCGTCGGGCGGATCGATGGTGCGGGTCAGCAGCGCGTGTCCATCCTTGTCGCGCAGCACAAGCTTCAAAGGCGGCGAGAGCAGTGCGCCGGGCCGGATGTTGCGCACCGCGCCCGAGACCATCAGCGCGGGATGGCCGTCCTGGAGCGAGGGCCGCGCGTGGACGTCCTCGATGGTCAGGCCCACCGGGTTCACCGGCAGCCGCACCGCCGCATAGGCGCCGGCCGCGCGCGGCCAGAGCCGGACCACATCAGCCCGGAACACCACCGCCATCACCAGCACGAGCGCCAGCGAGGCCCCCATTCCGGCCCAGACCGCCCCCTGGACCGCCGCCTCCTTCACGCGCCGGTCGGCCTGGGCGCGGGCGCGGAACGCCTTGGGCAGGCGATCGCCGGGAAGCTCGGACGGCGGCTTGGAGAACAGCTCCTCGTCTTCCGTGGGCGGCTCGGCGGCGATCGCCCCTGCCTCGGGTTCGATCTTCAGCTCGAGCGGACGCACGGGTTCTGCGCGCCACGAGACGCCGCAGGAACTACAACGCACCATCCGCCCTTCGCCGATGGAGGAATCAGCGGCGAAATAGCTGGTGGCGCACTCTGGACAGGTCAGTATCATGGCCGCCGAATCGGACGTCACCGCCCTGCATCGAGGTCGCCGATTTCCAGCCCCATGTCCAGGACGCCAGACGCCGCGGATGACGGCGCACCCTTCGAAGCCGCCCCACTTCGCCACGGGGCCGATCCCATCGTCCGCTTCGAGGGCGTGGGCATGCGCTATGGCCGCGCGCCGGAAGTGCTGCAGGACATCTCTTTCGAGCTGACCCCGGGTTCGTTCCATTTCCTCACCGGGCCGTCCGGCGCGGGCAAGAGTTCGCTCCTCAAGCTGATCTATCTCGCTCGCCGTCCGTCACGCGGACGTGTCAGCCTGTTCGGCCGCGACGCGCTGGAGGTCTCCCGGCGCGACATGCCGGCCCTGCGCCGGCGGATCGGAGTGGTGTTCCAGGAGTACCGGCTGCTGGACCACGTTTCGGTGTTCGACAACGCGGCCCTGCCGCTCCGGCTCGCCGGCCGCAAGGCCTCGAGCTACCAGGGGGACGTGGCCGAGCTCCTGACCTGGGTGGGTCTGGGGCGCCGGTTCAACGCCCTGCCGCCCACCCTGGCCGGCGGGGAGAAGCAGCGCCTCGCCATCGCCCGGGCGGTGGTGGGCCGGCCCGACCTGCTGCTCGCCGACGAACCCACGGGCAATATCGACCAGCAGATGGGCCTTCGGATCCTGCGCCTGCTGATCGAGCTGAACCGGCTGGGGACCACGGTGCTGGTGGCCAGCCATGACCAGGAGCTGGTCGCCCGATCGGGCATGCCGGTGTTCGAGCTGGACCAGGGCCGCCTCAGCCTGCGCGGGGCCGGGGCATGAGGAAGCGCCCGGACGACGCGGCCGCCCCGCGTTGGCGACCCGCCCCCCTGCTGCCCCGCGATCCGGCGCAGGACGTCCTCTTGGTGTTCGTCGCCGGCGTGCTCTGCTTCTTCGCCTGCATCGCGGTGATCTGCGCCCTGGCCGCCGGCCGGGCGGCGGGAGGCTGGACCGCCCAACTCAAGGACTCCGCCACCGTCCTGGTGCGCCCCACGGCCGACGAGAGCCCGGACGCGGCCGCCGAGCGGGCCGCCGCCGCCCTCGGCGGGGTCAGGGGCGTGGCCGAGGCGCGCGTGCTGGAGAAGGAAAAGGCCCAGGCCCTGGTCGAGCCCTGGCTGGGCCCCGCCGCCCTGGCGCCCGACCTGCCCCTGCCCCGGATGGTGACCGTGCAATTCGAAGCCAGGGCGCCCGCCCCGACCGCGGCCCAGCTTTCCGCGGCGCTGAAGGCAGGCGGCGTCGATGGCGTGGTCGACGACCATCGCCGCTGGATCGGCGACATCGTGCGCGCCGGGGACATGGCGCGGGGCGCCGCCGTCGGCGCGGCGGTGCTGATCGCCCTGGCGGCGGCGGCCGTCATCGCCTTCGCCACCCGCGCGGGCCTCGCCGCCCGCCACGAGATCATCGAGGTGCTGCATCTATCCGGCGCCGAGGACCGGACGATCATCGGCCTGTTCCAGAACCGCCTGGCCGAGCTCGCCGCCCTGGCCGGCGCCCTCGGAGGCGCCGCGGCGGCCTTGGTTGCAGCCATGGCCAGGCTTATGGGAGGAACGGACGGACTGACGCCGGTGCTGCCGGTCGCCTGGTCCGACCTTCTGGCCGTCCTCGCCTGCCCGCTGATCGCGGCGGCGGTGGCGGCCCTGGCGGCCCGGATCACGGCCGCGCGGCTGATAGGGGGGCTGCCATGACGAGGACGGATCCGGCGTGAAGAGTCTGGCGCTCATCCTGATCCTGGTGCTGATCTGGGTCGCGGGCCTGTTCTCGTTCGCCGCCCGCATCGCCCGCTCGACGCCGGCGCCCGATCCCCAGCCCGCCGACGGGATCGTGGTCCTGACCGGCCCGTCGATCGCCCGCGTGACCTCGGCCATGAAGCTGCTGGAAGACGGCAAGGGCGGCCGGCTCCTGGTCTCGGGCGTGAACCGCAAGGCCAGCCGCGCCGACATCCGCTCGGCCTCCAAGGCGCCCGGCCAGCTCTACGACTGCTGCGTCGACCTCGGCTTCTCGGCCGTGGACACCATCGGCAACGGCCGCGAGACGGCCGCCTGGGCCCGCGCCTACGGCTTCCACAAGCTGATCGTGGTCACCGCCGACTACCACATGCCCCGCGCGATCCTGGAGCTGAAGGGTTCGCTGCCCGAGGGGCAGTTCACGCCCTATCCGATCGTGACCGACGAGCTCGACGCCAAGCACTGGTGGCGTTCGGGCTGGGGCGCCCGGCGCATGGTGGTGGAATATTCCAAATACCTGGTGATCCTGGTCCGCGAGGGGGTGCTCAGCCTCGGCCCGCGTGAGAAGCCGCCGCCCGAACCACCGATCCGGATCCCGCCCAACGCCCACGCCTCGGCCCGATAGAGCATGCTCTAATGACCGCCGTCAGGGCCGTCCTGTTCTTCCTCTGGTTCTATCTGATCTCGATCCCGCTCGCGATCGCCTACTGCGTGTTCCTGCTCGCCCCGCGCAGGGCGATGATGGAGGCGGTGCGCGCCTGGGCCAGGATGATCGTGTTCGGCCTTTCGGTCTTCGGCGGGGTCAGGATGGAGGTGCGGGGCCTGGAGCACCTGTCCGCCGGCCAGGCCCTGGTCGCCTCCAAGCACCAGAGCCTGTTCGACTTCATCGGCCCCTTCATCTTCCTGCCCGACGCCTGCTTCGTGCTGAAGCAGGAGCTGCTCTCGATCCCGTTCTTCGGCTGGCACGCCAACAAGCAGAAGATGATCCCGATCCACCGCGAGGGTCACGCCAAGGCGCTGAAGGACATGGTCCGCGCCGCGCGCGAGCGGCTGAAGGAGCCGCGCCAGATCCTGATCTTCCCGGAAGGCACCCGCCGCAAGCCCGGTGACCCGCCCGACTACAAGCCGGGCGTCGTCGCCCTCTATCGCGACCTGGGCCTGCCCTGCACGCCCATGGCCACCAACTCCGGCGTGCACCTGAACGCCAAGGGCATGCTGCTCAGGACCGGGACCATCGTCTACGAGATCCTGCCCCCCATCCCGGCCGGCCTGAAGCGCCCCGAGTTCATGCAGGCGCTGGAGACCAGCATCGAGACGGCCTCGAACGTGCTCCTGGACGCGGGCATCTAGGGGGTCCGCTAGGCGGCGCCGTCGCCGGTTCGCCTCAGTCGTCCAGCCAGAGCTGCAACAGGCCCAGCATGGAGGCGGTTTGCCTCGGCGCGCCCATCAGGATGATCTTCAGATGCGACTCCACGGGATCGTGGATGACATCTGCACGCAGAGGCGCCCCGACGGGAGGCCGCGCGTGCACGGCCGCGGTCGTCATGGAGGCCAGGCGGCGCGCCTGGTCGGCGTCCACGCCGGCGACGTCCACGACGCTGGTCACCAGCGCGGCGGGGCGCGGCGCGCCTGGACGGGCGGGCGAGCCCGCCAGCCTCTCCAGATCGGAATGCAGGATGCGGTAGGACTTGCCGACTTTGACGGCGGGGAGGCGGCCCTCGCGGATGAATCTCAGGATGGTCGCACGGTGCAGCTTCAGCCGCCGCGCGGCGTAGTCGACGGTGTACAGCTCCTCGGACATCCGCGTCCTATATGCTCAATTGCGCTGTATATATCGCGCAATATGATGCAATTGATAATAGGATGTCCCCGTTATCCGGCTAGGCCCCCGCCTCCAGGGCCTCGACCTTGCCGAGCAGGAGCTCCATCGCCTTGTCGGTGACCTGCTCTTCCCGGAGGTGCATCACCAGGTCGCGCAGATAGTCGATGTTGCGGCCCGACAGGCCCTCCGAGCCGGC
>CAZTMF010000111.1:0-8564 GCA_964614675.1 uncultured Caulobacteraceae bacterium
GTAGTCGACGTGGCCGTCCTTGATGCGGAACATCGAGATGTGGCCTTCCCCGTCGAAGGGGATGTCCATCACCCACTTGTCGGGCTTGGGGTACTGGGGGTCGGGACCGACGCGGTAGAAGGCCCCGTCCAGGTCGGCCGGCAGCTTGCCCTCGACCTCGCAGTCGTAGAGGTCGTTCTCCGACCGATGCACGGCGCCCGCGACGCTGCCGCCCGCGCCGAACGGCCCGCCGAAGCCGCCGCCCGCCTTGGGGAACAGCACTTCCGCATTGGCCTGCGACGCCGCGGCGAGCCCGCCGGCCAGGGCGCCTGCGCCCAGGGCCGCTCCGCCCAGCAGCGCGCGGCGATCCATGCCGCTCTTGGAATCGGTCGCCATTCCCAGCCCTCCCGAGGCTCTTGTTTGCTCAGGGAACCTTATGCGCGGTTCGGGGTCGGACGCCAGCCGGCGTCTTGCGTCCCGTGGCGAGTTTGATGCGCGTCTCGCGGACGGCGATGGCAGGGAGGGTCGGCCCCTTGGTGTCCAGGTAACGAGTGACCTCCGCGGGGTGCGTCTCCATCAGGGCCCGCAGCAGCCACGACACCGCCTTGGTGATGATGACCTCCCGCTCGCCCTTGAGGGTCTCGATCGTCTCGAAGGCGAGGTCGCGGAGGCGGGGATCGTCGTTCCTCCCGGTGGATCGGACCAGGAGCACCAGGGCGGCGCGGCGTTTGTTGATGTTGGCGTCCTTGGAGAGACGGCGGATGAAGCCGCGCCAGGCCGGCCAATCGCCCAGCAAGTCGTCGGCGCCGAAGATCGACTGGCAGAGCGAATCCACCTCCGCCCACCCGACCAGGTGGTCCAGCCAGCGGTCCACCTCATCCGGGCCGAACGGGCGCCGGTCGGGGCCCAGGCCCTCGAGCAGGTGCAGGCCCAGCGTCTTCTCCTCGTGGTTCTCGCCACGGACGAGTTCGTCGACGAGCTTCAGGATATCCGGGACGGTCCAGGTCGCGTGGGTCTTGAGCCAGGCCTTGGCGATCCGCCGCTGTTCGGGGACGGCGACATTGATGAAGGAGGCGCCGGACTTCAGATAGTTCGCAGGATCGAACCGCGGGTCCGGCGGGCGGGCGGCCTCGCGCAACTGCTCCAGCAATGACTTGTGCTCGGGACTCATGGCCGCGTTCTAGCTTGCTTGCCGGCTTGCGGGGAACCGGTCAGCCGGCCTAAGCCGCGCCAGCACATCTGAGGAGACGCGCATGGCCGGCAAGTTCAGGAAGATCGCCACCGAGGAAGCCTGGTCGATCCCGGAAGTGGCCAAGGAGCTGCAGAAGGTCTGCAGTCATCTGCCGGCCTATAGCGCCGATCTCGGGCTCATGGCGGGGGTCTACGACCGGAAGCCCGGCTACGGGGCGATGAACTTCCTGGACGGCCTGCTGGACGACGAGCGACGCATCCGCGAGATGGACCAGCATGGGGTGGACATGGCGGTCACCGCCCTGACCGCGCCGGGCGTCCAGATGTTCGACGCCGACACGGCATGTGAGATGGCGACCCTGGCCAACGACCGGCTGGCCGAGCTGATCCGCAAGCATCCGGGCCGCTTCGTGGGCCTCGCCACCGTCGCGCCGCACGCTCCCAAGCGCGCCGCCAGGGAGATCGAGCGGGCGATCGGCCAGCTGAAGTTCAACGGCGTGATGATCAATTCGCACACCAACAACGAGTACCTCGACAACCCCAAGTTCTGGCCCATCCTCGAGGCCGCCGAGGCGGCGGGCTATCCGATCTACATCCACCCGCGCGCGGCCTCCGACCTGATGAGCGGGCCGCTGCGCGACTACGGCATGGACGCGGCCATGTGGGGCTACGGCGTCGAGGTCGGCACCCACGCGGTCCGGATCATGGCCTCGGGCGTGCTCGACCGCTTCCCCAAACTGAAGATCGTCATCGGCCACATGGGCGAGGCGGTGCATTTCTGGCTGTGGCGGATCACCTTCATGAACAGCCGTGCGCAGAAGATCGGCCGCGCGCCGAAGACCGAGCTGACCATGGACGAGTACTTCCGCCGCAACTTCGCGATCACCACTTCAGGCGTCGAGGACCCCCTGGCGCTCGACTATTCGATCAGGAAGATCGGCGTCGAAAACGTCATGTGGGCGATCGACTATCCCTATCAGCCCACCGAGCCGGCCGTGCGCTTCATGGACGAGGCGCCGCTGTCGGACGCCGACAAGGCCAAGGTCTACGGCGGCAACGCCGAGCGGATCTTCAAGATCGCCGCGGCCTAGGCCGGATCTCGGGGACTCCGCGGGCGATGGGGCGCGCCCTCGATATCGCGGTCGCCGGCTGCGGGCCCGCCGGGCTCGCGGCGGCGCTGTTGCTGCACCGCGACGGCCACCGCGTGACTCTGTTCGAGCGGTTCGAGGCGCCGCAGCCGATCGGTTCGGGCCTCATGATTCAGCCCACCGGGATGGCCGTGCTGGAGGCGCTCGGCCTCGACAGGGCGATGCGGGCGTGCGGGGCGCCGGTGGAGCGCCTGTTCGGCGCAACGGCGCCCTCCGGGCGGGTGGTGCTGGACGTTCGCTACGCCGCCCTGGGCGACGAACGGATCCAGGGCCTGGGGGTGCATCGGGCCGCGCTGTTCCAGGTCCTGCACGACGCCGTCCAGGCCCATGCGATCCCGATCGAGACCGGACGCGAGGTCATCGGCTCCGAGCCCGCCGGCCATCGCCGCAAGCTCCTTCTGGCCAATGGCGCGGCCGTCGGGCCCTTCGACCTTGTCGTCGACGGCCTGGGACACGCCTCGACCCTGGCCGAACCCTGCGGGAAGCCGCTGGCCTACGGCGCCCTCTGGGCCAGCCTGGACTGGCCCGATGAAAGCCGGCTTGACGCGCATGCTCTGGAGCAGAGGTACCGGCGGGCCAGCGTCATGGTCGGGGTGCTTCCCATCGGGCTCGCGCCCGGGCGGAGCCGGCGCCAGACCGCGTTCTTCTGGAGCCTCCGGGCCGATCGGCTGCATGCCTGGCGCGCCGCTGGTCTTGGGGCCTGGAAGGCCGAGGTGCTGACGATCTGGCCGGACGTCCGGCCTCTGCTGGATCAGGTCGATGACGCCGATCAGCTGACCTTCGCGCGCTACACCCATCGCATGCTGCCGGCGCCCGTCGGGCCTGCGCTCGTGCACATAGGCGATGCGTGGCGCTCCAGCAGCCCGCAGCTCGGGCAGGGAGCCAACATGGCGCTGCTGGACGCCTACGCTCTGGCTTTGGCTTTGCGTCGGGAGCAGATCGTGGCGCGGGCGTTGGAGGCTTTCGTCCGCCTACGTCGCGGCCACGCCGACCTCTACCACCTGCTCAGCGCGATCTTCACGCCGGTCTACCAGTCCGACAGCCTGCTCCTGCCGCTGATCAGGGACCTCGTGATGGGCCCGGTCTCCAAGCTCTGGCCGGCGACGGTTGTCCAGGCGGCGATGGTCAGCGGCCTCGTCGGCGCGCCCCTCGGGCCTCTTGGACTTCGCCGCAACCCCGATCGCGAATTTCCCGCGTACTAAGGTCCAGGCAAAGGCTGACCCCAGGGAAGAAACACATGCGCGCGATCTTCGGACTGATGTTGGCTCTGGCCGGAGCCGCGGTCCCGGCCTCGGCCCAGACCGTGGGGGTGATCAATCCCTTGCCCTACGACAGATCGCCGTGGTGGATGCGCGAGCCGATCATCGCCTCGCTGGGCATGGTCCATGCCGAGCTGCCAGCGAACAGGGCGAGCTTTTCGGCGGAATTCCAGGCTGTCGAACGCGACGCGCCCGAGGCCACCAGGGCCGCCGCCGCCAAGGTCAAGGCGCTGACCGAGGCCCTCCGGGCCTTCGACCACGACAAGGTGCGGGTCGCCACGACCTATTCCACCCGGCCGCTCTACGAACAGTACAAGGACAAGGACGGCAACCGGGTGGACAACGAGCGGCCCGACAAGATCGAGCGCTACCAGACCAGCGTAGAGGTCACGCTCGACGTGCGCGACATCGCCCTGCTCGAGAAGGTCTACGCCACGGTGATGTCCGCGGGTCCGAGCTCGGCCCGGCAGGTCTATTTCAGCCTCAAGCCCGACAACGCCACCAACACCGAGATGGCCCGGCTCGCCGTGGCGGACGCCGCCGCCCGGGCGCGCCTATCGGCGGAGGCGTCGGGCGCTCGGCTCGGGCCGGTGAAACTGATCGATCCGACCGGCCGCGCCTGCCAAACCGATGTCCTCGTCGCAGGGGCCACAAGGAGCGAGGGCGGCGGCGACAGCCATGTGAGCGAGGTCGTGGTGACCGGAGCGCGCGTCGCTGCGCCTCCGCCCGCCCCGCCTCCGGCCGGAGAACCCTTGCAGGTCACGCTCCAGCCGCCGCTAGAGGACCTCAACGAGACGGCCTGCGTGGTCTACGCCCTGGCGGGCTGAGCTACTCCGCGGCCTCCGCCGGCGCCTCGTCGAAGCCCATGGCGGCGTCGAAGGCGAGGCGCACATCCTCTGGCTGGCCGGCCTGGAATGGATAGCGCCGGAGCGGGCTGCCGACCGTCGGATGGTGGGTCATCCGCGCCTTGGGCAGGCCGTGCAGATAGAAGTCCTTATTGGCGGCCGGCAGGGGCACGCGCACGTTTCTGGCCGGATCGCGGATCAGCCCCTTGGGCTCCGCGCCGGCGGCGACGGCGTCCAATTCGGCCAGGAAGCGCCGGCGCATCATCAGGACGCCCTTGTCTGAGGCGGCGAGGTGCTCCTGGGTCCGGTCGGCGATCGCCCCCTGGCCCACCCAGGCCACGAAGTCCTGGTTCATCACATGGCTGGTGATCCATCCGCCGCTCTCGTCGCGGATCGGGCCAGTCCAGGACGGGATCTCGCCCTGCTCGAACGGCTCCATCTCCTGGGGCACGCGCGAGAAGGACCAGGTGATGGACAGGATGGTCTCGTTGTCGATGGGCGTGCGCCATTCAAAGTGGTCGCCGAGATAGAACCCCGTGGGCCAGAGCGCCACGCGGCCGACGGTCCAGAGGTCGCTCCTTTCGTCAGTGTCCTCGCGCACGCGTTTGTAGAGAAGGCCGTGCTCGAACTCCTCGAAATCGACCTTCAGGTGCCGTGGACCGTAGGGTCCGGTCTCGCCCGCCAGCCGGACGCTCCAGTTGGAGTGCATCCACTCGAAATGGACGGGGTCGATCGAGTTCTCCTGGGCCTGCAGCCAGTTGCAGGGAACCTCGGCGAAGACGATCTGCACGAAGCCGTTCTCCCAGCTGAACGGCTCCCAATCGGGCAGGCAGGGCGCGGGGGCGGGGCCCATGTAGGTCCAGAGCAGCCCGCCGAGCGCCCGCACCGGATAGGCCTTGACGGTGATCTTGTCCTTGAACCTCGCATCCGGATTGGCGAGGTCGTCGTATGGCTGCTCCAGACAGCGGCCGTCCGGCCCGAACAGCCATCCGTGGTAATTGCAGCGCAGCCCGCAGGCCTCGACGTAACCGTAGGAGAGATCGGCGCGCCGGTGCGGGCAGTGTCGGTCCACCAGGCCGAAGGCGCCTGACAGATCGCGATAGAGGGCAAGATCCTCGCCGAGAAGCCGGATCGCCCTGGCGCCCGGGGTCTTGAATTGGCTGACGGCGCCGATCGGATGCCAGTAGCGGCGCAGGTAGTCGCCCATGGGCGTCCCGGGTCCGACCCGCGTAAGCCGAGTATTGACAGTCTCACTGAGCATTTCCGCCGAAAAGTGGACCCTGGCGCCCGGCTGTCAAGTTCGCTGCGCCCGCGCAGATAACCGCGTTCGGCTCATCCAATCTTTACCTGCGCGGTGCGAGATACCGACCAGCCGTCGGCATGTGGGGCGCGAGGGGACAGGTGAAGCGGAAGACCGCCGCAGGCTCGGGCCTGCAGGACTTCGACCAGGTGCGCATCGAACAGATGCGCCGCGCCACGATCGTCTCGCAGGGACCTTCGGTGCTCTACGACGGCGATGGCGTCTGCCTGGGCGCCAGCCCGGCGTGGGAGGCCGCGACCGGCTGGCCGGACGGGTCCGCCGTCGGAAAGCGCTTCGACGAGCTGCTCGCGGACCTGGATGCCGAGGCGGCGGATATCCACCGCCGGGTGTTCGACGGTGACGCCCTGCTCAACGAGCGGGAGGAACGCTACGTCAGCACGGACGGGCAGGTCCGCTGGATCCAGTGCGAGTACCGGCCCTTCAAGTCGCTCGAGGGCCGGACCATCGGCTATGTGGTCCACGGTCGCGACGTGACCACCCTGGTCGCGGCCCGGCGCGAGGCGCAGCTGAACGCCGAGCGGCTGAAGATGGCGCTCGAGGCCGCCCGCGCGGGCGTGTTCGAGATCGATCACGAGGCCGAGACCTTCTGGTGTTCGCCCGAGTTCGAGGGCCTCGTCGGTGTCCGGATGAGCTTCGAGGAGGCTTGCGCCGTTCCCTGGCCGATGGTGCACCCCGAAGACGTGGCGCACGTCCGCGAGGCCCTGGCCGTCGTCCCCGGCCTGAGCGATCGTCTCGCCACCCTGGAGACGCGGATCCGGCTGCCGAACGGCGAGATCCGCTGGATCCAGGTTCAGATCAAACTCTCGCGCCGTGATGACGGCTCGCTCGCCAAGCTGACCGGGCTGGTCGTCGACATCGACGCCCGCAAGCGCCAGGAGCTGGCGATGAGCTGGATGCGCCGTGAGGCGCACGAGAGCGCCGAACGCCTCACCCTGGCGCTGGAGTCGGCCCACGCCGGCGTCTTCGAGACCGACTTCAAGAACCGCACCTTCTGGTGCTCTCCCGAGCTCACGGAAATCATCGGTCGGACGCCGACCTGGGCCGAGGCCTGCCAGAAAGTCTGGCCCATGGTGCATCCGGACGATCACGAGGCGATGCTGCGCGCGGTCATGAACGCGCACGACACGCTCAAGATCGAGCCTCTCGAAGTCCGTATCGTGCATCCGAACGGCGAGGCCAAATGGGTGGACCTGAGGTCGGTCGTCCACAAGGACCGCGACGGGACCTTGTCCAAGGTCGTCGGCGTCATGCTCGACATCGACGCGCGCAAGCGCCAGGAGCTGGCCCTGATCGAGGCCCGCAAGGAAGCCCAGGCAAACGCCGACCGGCTGAAGGTCGCGCTGAACGCCGGCCAGGCCGGGGTGTTCGAGACCAACTTCAAGACCCGGACCTTCTGGGGCTCGCCCGAGATGGTCGAGATCATCGAGTGCGAGCTCACCTTCGAGGAGGCCGCGGGCGTCTGGCCGACCATCCACCCGGACGACGCCGCGCGGGTCCAGGCCGCGATCGACGACAGCGAGGGCAAGCGCGAGGAGGCCCGCTGCGAGTGGCGGGTCCGCCTGCCGTCCGGCGACTACCGCTGGATCGAGGCGCGGGCCCAGCCGATCTTCGACGAGAACGACGAGGTCGAGAAGCTGGTCGGGGTGATCCTCGACATCGACGCGCGCAAGCGCCAGGAACTGGCCCTGGCCGAAGCCCGGCAGGAGTCGCAAAAGGCCGCCGACCGCCTGCGCATCGCGCTCGACGCCGGCCAGGCCGGGGTGTTCGAAACCGACTTCGCCAACAAGACCTTCTGGTGCTCGTCCCAGTTCCCCGAGATCATGGGCCGCACGTTGACCTTCGAGGAGGCATCGCAGCGCAGCTGGCCGATGACCCACCCCGACGACGCCGCCGAGGTGGCGGATCGAATCGCGGCGTCTCGCAACCGCTCTCAGGGCACGACCCGCAATTTCGGCATGGTCCAGTCGCGCGTCGTCCTGCCCTCGGGCGCCATCCGCTGGGTCGACACCTGCGCGGAAATCCATTGGGCCGAGGACGGCTCGGTCGATCGGGTCGTGGGCCTGGTGCTCAACATCGACGCGCGCAAGCATCAGGAGCTTGCCCTGGTGGAAGCCCAGCGCGCCGCGGAGGCGGCCGCCGAGGCCAAGTCGCAGTTCCTGGCCAATATGAGCCATGAGATCCGCACGCCCATGAACGGCGTGATGGGGGTGCTGCACCTGCTGGAGAAGGAGCGGCTCTCGGAAGAAGGCCAGGGCCTGCTGCAGGAAGCCCAGGCCTGCGGCCAGATGCTGGCCCAGCTGCTCAACGACGTCATCGACTTCTCCAAGATCGAAGCCGGCCGGATGGAGCTGTCGCCGGAGCCTCTGGACCCGGCCCACCTGCTGCACAGCGTGGCGGGCATGCTGCGCCCGCAGGCGCAGGCCAAGGGGCTGGAGCTCTCGGTCTCGGTGGAAGGCGAGGGCGGTTGGATCGCCGCCGACCCCGTGCGGCTGCGCCAGGCGCTGTTCAATCTGATCGGCAACGCGGTGAAGTTCACCAGCGAGGGCCGGGTCCAGGCGCGGCTCGTCCTGCGCGACGCCGGAAAGCGCCGCAAGCGGCTGCGTTTCGAGATCGAGGACACCGGCGTCGGCATTGCGGAGGCGGCGCAGGACCACCTGTTCCAGCGCTTCCATCAGGCCGATGGTTCGACCGCCCGGCGATTCGGGGGTTCCGGGCTGGGCCTGGCGATCACCCGCAGCCTGGCCGAGCTGATGGGCGGCACGGTCGGCTTCACCAGCCGGGAAGGGGAAGGGTCGACCTTCTGGCTCGACGTTTCCGCACC
>CAZTMF010000112.1:0-8425 GCA_964614675.1 uncultured Caulobacteraceae bacterium
CGCCTCGACGCGGCCCCGCCCCTGTGCTTTAGCCCGCCTATGAGTACGGACCTCTCAAGGCCGCCGCCACGCGGCGGGGCGGGCTTTGTGGAGTTCGTGGCGCTGATGGCGGCGACCATGGCGCTGGGGGCGCTGGGCATCGACGCCATGCTGCCGAACCTGCCGGCCATCGGCCATACGGTGGGCGTCGCCGACGAGAACAAGCGCCAGCTGATCATCACCGTCTATCTGCTGGCCGTGGGATTCAGCCAGGTGATCTACGGGCCCCTGGCCGACCGCTACGGCCGGCGGCCGGTGATCGCGGTGGGGCTCAGCCTCTATGTCGGATTCAGCCTTCTGGCGGCCTTCTCGCGTTCTTTCGACACCATGCTGATCGCCCGCGTGCTGCAAGGCGTGGGCGCCGCATCGACGCGGGCGATCCCGATCTCGGTGATCCGCGATCGTTATGCGGGGCGTGAGATGGCGCGGGTGATGTCCTTGACTTCGCTGGTGTTCATGGCCGCGCCGATCATGGCGCCGAGCCTGGGACAGCTGGTGCTGGTCCTGGCCTCCTGGCCCTGGATCTTCATCGTCCTGGCGGTGTTCGGCGGGGCGGTGCTGGTCTGGACGCTGTTCCGGCTGCCGGAGACCCTCCATCCGGACGCCCGCCGCTCGATCCTGCCCAGCCGCATCCTCGCCTGCTTCGGCGAGGCGGCGCGCAACCGGACGGCCATCTGCTACATCCTGGGCCAGGCCTTCCTGTTCGGCGGCATGCTGGGGTTCATCAACTCGGCCCAGCAGGTGTTCACCGACGCCCTGCACGCGTCGTCGAGCTTTCCTCTGGTGTTCGCCATCTGCGGCAGCTGCGTGGCCTGCGCCTCGCTGCTCAACGCCAGCCTGGTGCGCCGCCTGGGCATGCGGCGGCTCTCCCACTCGGCCCTGCTGCTCTACATCGTCATCGCCGGGGCGCACCTGATGGTGGCGGCGAGCGGTCACGAGAACCTGGTCGTCTATACGGTGCTGCAGGGCGCGACGATGTTCAGCTTCGGCCTGGCCTCGGGGAACTTCGGGGCCATGGCCATGGAGCCGATGGGCCACATGGCCGGCGTCGCCGCCTCGTTCCAAGGCCTGGTCAGCATGGTGGGCGCCTCCCTGATCGGCTTCCTGATCGGGCAGAACTTCAACGGCACGGTGGTGCCGCTCGAGACCGGCTACCTGGCCTGCGGTCTGCTCGCCCTGGCCGTGGTGCTGATCGCCGAGCATGGGCGGCTGTTCCGGTCCCACACCCACGTGGCGGTCCGTCACCAGGCCGCCTGACAGGCTCAGGCCAGACTTGACGTCGCCTGTCGTAGGACCGCGCCGAGCGCATCGACGAAGTCGCGATCGACCTGGCTGAGCCAGATCCTGGGCATGCGGGTCAGACCCCATTGGGCGTTGAAGGCCAGGGTCTCGGCCAGGGCGGCCTCGGCGGCGTGCAGCTCCTGTTCGGGCAGGGCGCAGAGGCGGCGGACCTGCTGATAGACCAGTTCGAAGCGCCGGCGCGGGTCAGGCTCCTCGTCATAGGTCTCGTCGAACAGGACGCCGAAGCTCTGGAACCCGAGCCCGCGGACGAACGCCAGGGCGCCGGGACTGGCGAGCAGGATCAGAGGGTGGAAGTTCACCAGGGCCTTGAACGGCTTTTCGGTGACGCGGCTGAAGCGGTCCCGCATCTCGGACTCCGTGACCACGCTGAACCAGCTGTCGTCATAGGCCGAGAGGCCGGCGTCGCCGGTGAGGTTCGGGTCGTCCTGGCCGCTTTCGGGCGGTCCGAGGGAGATCTGGCCGAGCCCATCGAGCCTGGGCAGGTCGGGGCCCAGCTCGGCGACGAGATCGGCGAACGCGGCCTCGCGGCGCATGGCCTTGGCGAACTGAAGCAGGCTTCGGTTCTTGGCCTGTTTCAGCACCTGGAAACCGCCGAAGGAGATCCAGCCCTGGTCCCAGAGGCCGTCGCGCATCAGGCGCATGAGGAACAGCGCCTTGGCCGGCCGGACCGTCCAGTTCAGCGACAGGAAGCGCCGCGATCGATGCGGCGGCCGGCGCCGGAAACGCTCGAGCCGGGCCTGGTAGGCGGCCTCGCCTTCCTTGGCGACGCCGGCGAAGAAGCGACCGATCCAGTAGTCGTATTCCAGCACGGCCAAGGGCGCCTGGCCGTGCTGGGCGCACCACGCGAGATGGTCGGTGCGCCAGCCGCGATCCTGGGTGACATAGATGGCGCGGCCCGGATGTACGCCCAGGTCCTCCAGCACTTCCAGCATGGTGCGGGTCCAGGCCTCGGTGTGGGGCAGGCCTTCGAGCGAGGCGTCGAACACCAGCCACGCCCGGCCCTCGCGCAGTCGCCGCCGGGCGCTGTCGGGCATGCGGATGGCGGCGGGGTCGAACTTGGAGATCTGGCTGCAGGGCAGGACGACGAGGTCCGGCTCGACCTCGCCCGTCCAGTCGGACGGATAGGTCCGGACGCGCCGGTCGCCCAGGCGGGCGAACAGGCTCTTGCCCGGGATGGCGACGAAGGCCCGGAGGATCGGTGCGGCGGGCGCTGCCATCGCGTCAGCAGGTCGCGAGGAAGATGTAGCGGTTCAGGCTGAAGAAGAACTCGCCGCGGGCGATGAGGTCTTCCTGATCGGCGCGCCAGGTCTCGACGTCCTCGGCCGACAGGCCATGCCGCGCGCCGTTCTTGAGCGCAAAATCGCCGACGGTCCGCAGCATGCCGGCCGCATAGCTCACGGGCTGCCAACCGGCGGACAGGAGCGGCGCGATCTCCACCCGCCGCACTGAAAAGCCGGCGCGGACCAGCAGCGGGCCTAGGGAGGCAGGCAGGTGCGGGTGGACCAGATGGTCGTCCCAGCAGGTCAGCACCTGGTCCATGAGGGCTTGGTCGCCGCAGCGCCAGACGACGCTGCGCCAGTCGGTATCGAGGATCAGGACCCGGCCGCCGGGCTTGAGCACGCGACGAAGCTCGGCGAGCGCATGCGGCATGTCCCCCACGTACTCGTAGACCTGGGTCGATACCGCTGCGTCGAAGCATGCGTCGGGCAGGGGCAGGTCCGTCGCGTCGGCTTCGATGCATTCCGCCTGGGGCAAGGCATCGAGCCGCGCCCGCGCGGAGGCCAGCATGTCTGCGGAGGCGTCCAGGCCGACCACGCGGCCTTCGCCGCCGACCAAGCGGGCGAGGTCGTAGGCGAGGAGCCCGGGACCGGCGCCCACGTCGAGGATACGTTCGCCGGGACGCGGCGCCAGCAGGTCCAGGACGCGCGCCCGCTGGGCGATGATGTCGGGGGTTGTATAGACCGCCTCGAGCATCCGGGCGGTGGCGGCGTCGAAGGTGATGGCGCTCATGCGGCTATCATCGACGCGACGGCGGGGACGGCGTCAACGGGCGATCAGGCGCCCGCCGAACTCAGCCGCCCATCAGGGCGACGGTGCGCTCGTCCAGGCCGCCGCCGTTCCAACGGCGGAGCGCCGCCTGGAAGGGGGAGGGATCCTCGGCCGCGAGCCGGAATAGCGTCATGGAGGAGATGAACTTCAGGTCGTCGGGAGAACCGAACAGGGCGTTCAGGGACGCCGCTTCGGCCTCGCTCGCGGCGGCGGTGCAGGCGAGGAGCCGGGGCCCGAGGGCGGGATGGGCCAGATAGGCGCGCGCCTCGTCCAGGGAGGAGATCCCGAAGACCTCGGCGGTCGGGGATCGTCCGAGGCCGCGGGCCTGGGGGAAGACGAACCACATCCAGTGGCTGCGCTTGCGTCCGGCCTTCAGCTCGGCGAGGGCTTGGTCGTAGGCGCCGGCCTGGGCGGTGACGAAGCGCTGGAGGTCGTGGGGATCCTGGGTAGGCAAGCCGGACCTTGGTCGGACGGGTAGAGGGCGACGCTCGCCGTCCTCTAGCTGGCCCAGGATGGGCCGGCTAGTGGACCGTGACGCTGCCGCTGACGGTGTGGGCCGCGCCGCCCGCCGCGCTGGCGACCTGGGCGGCCGGATTGGGCGCGCTGGTGTGGCCGCCGAACATGTAGATCCCGCCGGCGATCACGATCAGCACGACCAGAAGAAGGCCGATGATCATTCCCATGCCGACACCGCTGGAGGTGTTGTCGCCGTCCGCCATCTTCAGTTCTCCCTTTTCAGTCCAGATGCCTGTCCAGCCGTCAGTTGGGCTGGCTGGTGTCCCCGGCGGCGGCCGCGTCGCCCTGGCTGGCCGCAGGCGCGCTGCGGGCCGACTGGGCCGCGGCGTTGGCCTCGTGAGCCGCGCTCTGGGCGCTCTGGGCCGCTGCGGCGACCTGGGCGCTGTTGGCGTTGGCGATCGCGGCCTGCTGCTGGGCCGCCATGGCCTGGGCGTTGGCCGCCTGGACCGCGCTCTGATCGGCCGCGCCCTGGGCCGCGACGGCCTGGGTGGCGGCGTTGGTGGCGGCCGTGTCCTGGTCGGACGGGCCTCGGGTGAGGATCCAGGCCCCCACCAGGATCACCACGACGGCGATCAGCGCGCCCACCCACAGCAGGGTGCGGTTGGTCTTTTCGGTCTCACGAACCATCGACATGGGTGGGCCCTCGGCGTTGTTGCGGGGCTGTAACGTCGCACTTCGCCGGGGGTTGCGTCGGGGGCGCCGGGCGCTGGAGCCCGGCCCCGGCGTCAGGACCTCGCGTCGCGCACCCAGTGCGAGGTCTGCACCGCGCCATAGGCCCGGCTCTCCCTGGCGGCGTTGACCACGGCGGCCTTGTCGGCCGGCGAGCAGAGCTGTCCCTCGATCTTCAGTCCGGGCAGCGGCCGACGGGTGACATACCGGGCCTGATCGGGGGGAGCGCCGGGCTTGGGCTCCGGGGGCGGCGGGCCGCACATGACCGGCCAGCTCTGCATCCGGATGATCCGGCCCTGGCTGTCGAAGGCGAGGGGATGGGCGCCGAGGTAGGCGTAAGGCGGCGGCCCGGTCACCTGGGCCGAGGCTGAGGCGGAGGCCGAGGCGCTGGCGGTCCCGGACGCCGAGGCGTCGGCGCCGGCGCTGACGTCGACATCGATCTGGCTCTGCAGCACCAGGGGATCGCCGGCGGCCACCAGATAGGGCGCGGGCTTCTGGGCCTTGGGGCCGGCGCCGAGGACCTCCGTGGGCGTGAGCACCACGGGATCGGCGCAGTCGGGCCATTTGGCGAGGGGCGCCGTCTCGTCGAAGCGGCAGTCGTCCTTCTCGCCGAGCCAGAGCCCGGGGCGGAAGGCCGGGGCGCCGGCCGAGTCCGCCGTCGTGAACATCGGCGTCTTGGACACCACGATGTTGCAGCCGCCCAGCAGGGCCGCCGCAACCATGAGGGCCGCGGCCCTCGAGCTCACGCCCAGCATCGATCGTCTCCCCACCCCGGCCGGATCATAGCCCAGCCGCCCCCGAAGGCGGACGCCTTTCTTGGGCGGGCGGCCCCGGCCTGTGAACGCCGCCTTAACGTCGGCGGGCCTAGACGCCACTGGCGCGTCAATCGGGAGACAGCGCAGTGGCCGTCAGCGTCGACTATCCGAGCCCGGTGTGGGTGAACGGCTTCCAGTGCCGCAACTGCACCGACGTCGACCTCGCCAAGAAGCACATCGACCCGGCGCATCCGCAGTCCGGGCCCTTCAACGTCGACGCCAGGTCGGACCCGACGCGCCTGGCCCAGAACGCCGTGAGCTTCGGCGGCCGGCTGGCCGGCATGACGGCCGCCGCCTCGGCCTCGTCCGGCGCCTCGGCCCCGGGCGCGGGCGCCCTGGTCGACATCAGCGCCTGACCTCGGCCTTAGGATCGAACGACCGACACTTTGCGTTAGCCATGCGCCAAGGGCGAAGGGCGGTCGTGCGCCGTCCGGGGCGGCCCTGCCACATGGGAGCCATGACCTATGGATAGGACCAGGATCGCAACCGTCGCCGGCGCGGCCGCCGCCGCGCTCGCCATGCTGCCGCTGGACGCCAGGGCCGCGACGCCCGCCTCGGCCTTGTTCCAGCCGATCCCCAATGCGGCCGCGGGCGACGCCAGGGCCGTCCGGGCCGAATGGCGTCATCATCGCTGGCGCAGGTCCTACGGCCGCGGCGACTACGCCTATGGCTACGGATACCGCAGGCCCTACTGGTGGTATCGCCACCATCATCACCACCATCGCTATTATTACGATCGGGATTGGTATTGAGCCGGCGCGCCGTGGCCGCCCGGCGCGGCGGCCATGGACGCGCGAGGCTGTCCGGCCCGTCACGGCCTGGGCGCCAGGTCCGCCGGCCATGACCATGGTCCCTGCCCACCCCACCCTGGCGGCCAAGGTGATCGCCACGGGCCGCCGCATCGAGGGACGGCTGCTGCTCGTCGCCCTGGCGGTGTCGGGCGCGATCTGGGCGTTCGGCGGGCTGTGGGACGCGGTGGAGGACCAGCACACCGGCGGCTTCGACCGGGCGATCCTGCTGGCCTTCCGCCTTCCCGGACATCCGGACGTCATGGCCGGGCCGAGGTGGCTGCAGGAGTGCGCCCGGGATGTGTCGGCGCTCGGCGGCTTCACCGTGCTGACCCTGGTCAGCGTCATGACGGTGGCGATCCTGGCCATCCAGCGCCGGCGCCTGCAGGCGACGATCTTCGCCGCGACGGTGGTGTTCGGCCAGGCCCTGGCCGAGGCGATCAAGCTGATCGCCGGCCGGCCGCGGCCCGACATCGTGAGCCACTTCGACCTCGTCTATTCCTCCAGCTTCCCCAGCGGCCATTCGACCATGGCGCCGGTGGTCTATCTGACCCTGGCGGTCATCCTGGCCGCCGGCGAGCCGCGCCGCGACGTGCGGGCCCTGCTGTTCGGCTGCGCGGTGGCGGTGATCGTCGCCGTGGGCTTCAGCCGGGTCTATCTCGGCGTCCACTGGCCGACCGACGTCCTGGCCGGCTGGGTGCTGGGCGCGGCGATCGCCCTGGTGGCCATGACCGCCCTCAGGCTCGCCGCCGGCAAGCTTCGCCCGGGCGGGGCGGTGGTGAAGCCGGTCGAGCCGGGGCCGGCCTAGATGGCCATCGTCCGCCGTGCCCCTTCGGAGTTCCACGATGCGATCAGCCGCGCCGTGGCCCAGGGACTGAGAAGCGCGGTCTGGTTCCGGAGCGCATTTCCGCCCGGGCCTCGAGATTGATTCCGCGACGGAAGTATAAGTCGATCGGTCGCGGTGGTGTAGTTCTTTGGATGCAGCGGTGAGTTATGATTTGGGTGGAACGAGTTCGGCGGGAGTCAAATGGGGAAAGTTCTTGAAAATAGGCAACAGTAGTTCGAGGTATATTTCGCCCATCACGCCACCGACCGTTCGGCGGAATTGATGAAATTCTTCGGCATCCATTCCAGATTCCATCGCTAATCGAACCATATCGTCCAGCTCTGTCGTTATGTTGTTCGCTCGTCGAATGACTTCAGATGCCATGGTTTCGTTCATCGCGAAGTTCTTTCACAATCACGCAGCAGCGGCGGCCGCCGGGGCGATCCTGATGAGCAGAGGAAGCAAAGGCAGCCACCACGGTGGCTGTGCGGATTGTTGCGGCTGCTGAGGGACGGGGGGAGATGACTGCTGTAGTTCATCCCGGCGATTGGGGAAGTATTTCTTCCATTCGGGCCAATCTGCCTCGCCGACACACGTGGCGACACATCGACGGAATGACGTGCCATTGTCCCTCGTCGGCAGCGCGAGGTCGGAACAGATATCCATGCATTCTTTCCGTCTGTTCTTGTCAACGACTGGGATGACATCACCGTTCGCGATTTGTGTCGAATTGCTTGCCGTAGCCAGATCGTCAGTGGCCGATTGCCGCACAGAGTGGGTTGCGAGGTTCGGTTCACTGGCCAACTCGGTTGACCAGTACGCTTCGGGTTGCCCGTACGTCAGGATCGCGTGGGCCAACGTCTGCCGTTGCTTGTCCGCATTGGGATTGATCGGCAGCCGTCCCGCGCTCATGGCGTCGAGTGCTTGCGCCATCTGGATGGAATAGGGCGGGCCGTTATTGGATGGCGACGGCTGGGAACCACGCCCGACGAGTCGCTGCAGGTTGATCAGGTCTTGGTCGTCCATGGCGGTCCTTTGCTCCAGCCGATGGGCGGCATGGTCGGGCCTGAGCGCGCGCCGTTAGGGCCAGACTAACCGCTGCCGCTAGCCGCCTAGCCTCAGCCGCATGTCCGACCCCGCGCTCGACCTCGACTCCGCAGAGACCCCCGCCGACTTCGGCGACGATCCGGGCGCCCTGGCGCGGCGGTGGATCTCGGAGCTCGAGCTGGCCGAGAAGGACCAGGCGGCCTGGCGCCAGCGGGGGCGCAGGATCATCAAGCGCTATCGCGGGGAGCGGGCCGAAGGGGCGGTCGAGCCGCGGGGGCGGCGGTTCTCGCTGCTCTGGGCCAACATCCAGACCCTGGGGCCGGCGGTCTATGCCCGCACGCCCACGGCGGTGGTCGGGCGGCGCTGGAAGGACG